>JACZVJ010000091.1 GCA_022572725.1 Nitrospinota bacterium
ACCAATTTGAGCTTGATTTTCCCCGGCTTATGGCCGCTTGGAAAAAACACCGCGCTGAACACGGGGGAGTGACCTGGCGTGACAAACTGTTGATCAAGACCGACCTGATCGGAAGACTCGGAAGTTTGACTGCACCGGTGTCGAATCGGCTGATCCAAATTCCCTGGCTCCGCAAACTCTTGGAATCCTTAGTGGGGATTCACCGAAAACGCCAGGTGTTACCCTTTGAAAAAGAACCATTTCTCCAGTGGTGGAAGCGGCGGAACCCCCCGAGAGGGCAAAAGGCCCCGAAGAGGAAGGTGGTTCTATTTCCTAGCTGCATGGTGAATTACCAAGCGGCAGACATCGGGAGAGCCACGGTGCAGGTCCTGGAGAAAAACGGCGTGGAAGTCGTTGTTCCCGATGGACAGCGTTGCTGCGGTATGCCTTCCTTCGACCTCGGAGATACCGAAAGTATGCTTCAGGCGGCCCAACAAAATTTCTCCGTGTTCAAACCCTATTTGGATTCCGGGTTCGATGTCGTGATTCCCGCCCCGAGTTGCAGCCTGATGTTCAAACGCGAATACCCCTACTTGAACCCTACGCCTGAAATGGCCCGGTTGGCCGACCATACCTTCGACATTTGCGAATATTTGATCCGACTAAAAAAAGAGGGAGGTCTTTCCCTGGAATTTCCAAAGAATCCAGGGCGGGTCGCCTACCAGATCCCCTGCCACCTCCGGGACCAAAACATTGGGTTTAAGTCGAAAGAGCTGATGGACCTGACTGGGGCTCAGGTTCGGGTGATTGAGAGATGTTCGGGGCACGATGGGACATGGGGAGCTAAAGTAGAATTTTTTGACCTTTCCATGAAGATAGCCCAAAAAGCTGTCCGTGAAATCCAGGCGGATTCGACCGACCTCATCGCCTCTGATTGCCCTCTGTCCGCCCTCCAACTGGACCAGGCTCGCGCGGGGCAGCCAGGACCTTCGGGTCAAACTCTTCATCCGATTCAAATCATCCGCGACGCCTACCAGATCACTTCATGAAGCCCCTCACTCCACCAGACCTGCTTCCCTACGCGGAATATGAACTGGGGCGCCAGGCCTACCGGCAACGCATCATTGAATTAAAAAAGCGACGACGGATCTCGGTTGGGGATCTCATCACCCTCATTTTTGAAAATCGAGAGACCGTCCTCTTTCAGATCCAAGAAATGATTCGCACTGAACGCATTTTTGATCCCCAAAAAGTCCAGGACGAACTTGACGTCTATAACACGCTGCTTCCGGATCCAGGCGAACTGCGTGCCACCCTCTTTATCGAGATTACCGACAATGACCGGATTAAGCAGATTCTGGACAATTTCCAAGACATTGATCGCCTTGACACCCTTTTCATTCAATTGGGCGAGGAAAAGGTCTCTGGCGAGTTTGAGCCCGGCCATAGTAAAGAAGACAAAATTAGCGCCGTGCATTTTGTCCGGTTTCGACCAAACCAAAGCTTTTTGGCTCAATTGCCCCAAACAGACATCCCGGCTTCTATAAGAGTAGCCCATGAGCACTATCAGGCTGAGGCGAAAGTCCCAGACCCCCTGCGCCGGGAATGGTTGGCAGATTTGGAATTGGATAACATCAAGGTAAACACCTAAGTAGATGGTAGAACCTAACGTAAAATCGGCAAGAAAATTGACAACGGCGTGTTCTGGTGTTACTATTATCTTTCGCAAGAACTGGCAGAGGCACACCCCAAAAATAGGGACAAAAACTAACGTATAGATTGGAGGAATCAATGGTTACGATTACACCTTCCGCAGCAGAAAAGATTAAAGAACTCGTCAATGAAGAGGAAGATGTTCTTGGGCTCCGCATCTACGTAAAGGGAGGTGGATGCAGCGGCTACCAGTATGGAATGTCCTTTGAGTCCAAGATGGATGATGACGACACGATGATTGAGAAGGAGGACGTCAGGGTCATTGTTGATTCTCAGAGCGCTCCCCTTTTAAACGGTGCTGAAGTTGACTACGTTGACAGCCTGCAAGGTTCCGGCTTTGCGATAAAAAATCCCCAAGCCAAAAGCACTTGTGGGTGCGGGAGTTCTTTCACCGTCTGATTGCACGCAGCTTTCTCCTTTTACTCCTCACGGGCCAGGACATTTTGCCTTTTTTAAGGGCAGAGTTCCTGGCCTTTCTTCCTTAGCCCGCTTTTCGAAGGTTAGGGCATGTTAAAAAATAACTTGGACATCTCGCATCCCATCTTCGGGCCATCTTTGAACGCGCCTCAATCGAAAAAACCTCACCATAGCCGTGCTATGCCTCGGAATTTTCTCAATCGTTCCGTCCAAATCCGACCCAAATCTGGGCGCGATTTTGTCCAAATTATTTTTTAACAGGCCCTAACCTCAAACTTATTTATCCTGCATCAGATGAGTTGATACTTATGGATAAATTTACATTCCCCCTATCAACAGAAAACTGTATAGCCATTCGTCATTCCTTTCTCTTTCCAGAAAATAGCGTGCTCACGCATTAATTCCCATTTGTAGTAGATTGCCCTAGCAGAAACAAAGAGAATTTGCGTGCCTGTCATTTCGACCGCAGGGAGAAATCCTTGGCTCCATCGCTCTGCTCGGGACAGGGTTCGAAATGACCGACGTGGTCGAAATGACAGGGAAACGGGGAGCATTGGGAAAAAGTAAAATGGCCCCTCCACCTTTTCAGAAAACCTTCCCTCCTGTTCGGACGGGTGTCATGATGGAGGGATTTTCATTTTAACAGCAAGGTCCTGATGGTAGTTGAATGCCTCCACCTTCAAAGATCTCCGTGCTGGTGTACGGCCGTTTTTGCACGAGGTACCCATACCATTTGATGCTGCTTTCTCCCAAGACCACCAGGGCGAGAATGGCCACGAGGCCAACAAGCGCCGCGTTGAGGTACATCGTCATCATGTGCATGGGAACGGTGGCGGTGCTCGCTTGTTCAAGAAAAATCCACCATAGCTCGTAACATCCGGTCAGCGTAATAATGCCCACGAAGACCATGGGTAAAACGGTGACCCAGATGTATTGGGCTTTCCCCATTTTGATTAAAATAGTCGTTCCGATGCAGAGGGCCAGAGTGCCAAGGAGTTGGTTGGCAGCTCCAAACATGGGCCACACGGTGGCAATGGTCCCGGTGGCGATGAGGTATCCCCAAGCCCCGACGACCAGCCCGCTACAAACCAGCACTCCCGGCCACCAATTGATTTCGCGTAATCGTGCATAAAAACGGCCGCCCAATTCCTGCACCAAATAGCGAGCGACCCTGGTTCCGGCGTCGATGGTGGTTAAAATAAACAGTGCCTCGAAAAGAAGCGCGAATTGGTACCAGTAGGCCATGAGCCCAGCCATCCCGGGAAGGGCGGAAAAGATCGAGGCCATTCCCACAGCCAGAGAGACGGCACCGCCAGGCCGGCCCGCAATCTCGACCTCCACCAGCCTTGAGAGTTCTTCAATTTTGGCGACGGGAAATCCCATCGCTGCTAAGGTATCGACGGAGAGCGTGGTGTTAATGGCCAGGTAGTCACCAGGAATCAAAAGACCGGCGGCAATCAGGGCGATCACGCCGACAAAGCTTTCCAACAGCATGGCTCCATACCCCACCAAAGCTTGCGACTCTCGTGCGATCATCTTGGGGGTGGTCCCTGAGGAAACGAGGGAATGAAAGCCTGAGATGGCTCCACAGGCGATGGTGATGAAGAGAAATGGAAACAGAGGCCCAGGAATAATAGGACCACCGCCGTGAATGAATTCTGTGAGTCGCGGCATCTGAATTTCTGGGGCCATGAGAATAACCCCAACGGCCAGGAGCCCAATAACTCCTAACTTCATGAAGGTCGAGAGATAGTCTCTTGGTACCAGGAGCATCCAGACAGGGAGGACAGATGCGAGGAATCCATATCCGGCAAGGAGCCAGATGAGTGTGGTCCGTTCGAGGGCAAACCATTCACCAATCTCGGATTGTGCGACAAATCGTCCCCCGACCACGGCTAGGATGAGCAACGCGACGCCCAGAAGGGATACTTCTCCAACCCGTCCGGGGCGGACTTTCTGAAGGTAGAACCCCATCAAAAAGCCAATGGGGATGGTCATCCCGATCGTGAAGGTCCCCCAGGCATTGTGAAACAAGGCGTTGACGACAGCGAGTCCTAAGCCGCCAAGGGCCATGATGACAATAAACAGAACTGCTACGGCCGTTGCCATCCCGGTCACCCAACCGATTTCGGCATGGGCGATTTCCGGCAGTGATCGACCGTTGCGCCGGAGTGAGCCTACGAGGATGACAAAATCTTGGACGGCTCCGGCTAGCACAGCGCCGATCACGAGCCACAAAAAACCAGGCAGAAACCCAAATTGGACTGCCAGAACCGGGCCAAGGAGGGGGCCAGCACCGGCAATCGCGGCAAAATGGTGACCAAATAGGAGGTATTTATTGGCTGGATAAAAATTGGTGTTATCTTGGAGGCGGTAGGCTGGGGTCAGTCGCTGGTCGTCCAAGTTCATGACCCGATTGGCCAAAAACCGCCCATAAAAGCGGAAGGCCAAAGCGTAAAAACATCCTGCCGCTACCACGAGCCACAATCCATTGACCTTTTCTTCCGGGTTTAGGATACCCGTGACGAAGGCGAAGGCGAGGGCGGTGAGGAGGGAGATCGCTCCCCAGAGGACCATGTTGAGCTTGCTCATAAGGAAGCTATGCTAAAGGGGGTGCCCCCATCGTGTAAATAGGACCGCGAACGAAGCAGTGGGCCTGTCTGCGTCCCACTACTTTCTCCTCTCACCACATCCCCACCTTGGTCAGTCTATACCTGACAATGAAAAAGGGGGCTTCCCAAATTTATGGCGAAGGGCATTGACGGCCTTGAATACTGTTGGATGGGTGATAAGTTTACGTTCGAGCTTCTGCTTCCCCGGAAAGTCCAGAAGGGAAATGCCGATCAGCATGGTGAGAACTCCTTGACCAGGAAGAAATAGCATGGCAAAACCGGCAAGGAGAAAAATGAGGCCGACCCCGTTTTTAATGGCAAGACCAAGTCCCCTTAGGATCGGGTGGTGGTGTGCCAACCACAACCGGGGATGGTGCTCCTCGAAATAATCCGCGGGAAGTCTGACGAGGATCGCTGGAATGGCGAGTAAGGTCCCGACGAAGGCGACAATGGAAAATATGAAAAGTCCCCACAAAAGCCTTGGTGGGATAAATTCGAGCAGAGTGGAAAGGAGAGCATCCATAATTTACTTGCTGGGCTTGGGATCAATTAGATGGGTTTTCGCCTGGTCGAACTCCTTGAGCCCTGGACGGAGGCCTTTTTAGAGTGTAACACCTCATTCTTCCTCCTGCACACCCACCTGTCCACCGGGGATGGGAGGGTTCTCTCGGAGTGGGTAAGGTTAGGTCGAGGTGAGGCCGAGGATGTTACGGGAGCCCTTGAACAGGAAGATCCGTGGTGGGGAAAGACCTGGTAACCGGTATGCGTCAATTCTGGCTCTTAAAGTCGGAACCGAGCGTTTTTTCGATTGATGACCTGGAGCACGCTCCAAAGCGCACGACTTGCTGGGAGGGAGTTCGAAATTACCAGGCTCGAAACTATTTACAGGCCATGGCGGTTGGGGATCAGGGCTTTTTTTATCACAGCAATGCCGACCCGCCGGCTATTGTGGGGGTTGTGGAGATCGTGAGGGAAGCCTATGCTGATCCCTATGCCTTTGATTCTCGCAGCCGGTATTTCGACCCCAGGAGCCACCCGGACAATCCTCGCTGGGTCATGGTCGATGTTCGGTTTGTACGAAAGCTTTCCCGTCCATTGACTCTTGAAAGCCTTCGGGGGATTAAAGGCCTTGAAAAATTGGAGCTCGTACGAAAGGGGTCCCGGTTATCGGTCCAGCCCGTTCGTGAGCAGGAGTGGAAGCTGCTATTTCAGCTGGCTAAACAAAAACTTACTCGAGGGAGGTCATAGCCGGATCGGTGAGGCAGGTTCACCCTTGTTTTTCCCGGTCCCGTTTTCCCCTTTTCCCCTCCAGGAAGGGGGGAAGCCTGAAATCCTGCCTGCCGGTGGGTTTTGAGTGCTGAATAGCCTCAATGGGCAGGGGATACCTGTTACGTGCTTTCGGGATCTGGGAACACCTGGGTGAACGGGTGGATCTCAATTCGTTCAAATACACCATGGAGGAAGTAAGGGTCTTCCTTCGCGAAGGTCTCGGCTTCGGTCAGTGAATTGGCCTCGATTATGATGAGGCTTCCAGCCTGGTTGGTAAAGGGTCCCGCAAGAAGAAGTTGTTCACGTTCTTCCAGGGCCTTGAGTCGCTCAAGGTGAGCGGGTCGGTGAATGGGCCGTTTTTTTTGCCCGTCTGGACCGTCCCAGCCAATGATAAGAAATTTCATGGAAGGACTTTCACGAAATTTTTTGGGTTCAGTTTGGATGGGAATGAATTTCGTTGCCAAGACCGGAGAGTTTGAGCAGGTTTAGAGAAGGAGGCAAATGAGAAACATTGATCGATTATCCTATTATATGGTACCAGGAAGGAGGGCCCGTCGACTGGAAAACCCTCCGTTGACCTCGTGCCACCATTCGATTCTTTCTTCACCCAGCCTCCAGCAGAGGTAAACGATCCGACCATCGAGGAGGTAGGGAAAGTCGCACAGGCCCATGTCTAGATCTTTTACAATGACTCCGAGTTCGTGAATCGCATGCATGCTTTCATGAATTTGTTCGAGGGCTTGAATGTATCGGGGTCCGGAAACGCTTCCTCCACCGAATTGGGCGTTGGCACTGGCTTTTTTGATTTCCTCCTTGGTGTGGGTCAACACGGTCCTTCCTAGTTTTGCTGTTTTAAGATGGGTTTCAAGTTGGGGAATCAGGCAGGAGGCCTCGGTCAGCGTGAAAATTTGCCCGTGATGATGATCTTCTTCGTGGTCTGCCATGGATTAGCTCTCTGTAGTGGGCCCGGCCTTCTTCGTGTTTTCCATCATGTATCACAACTGCCTCTGAGTCGCAATCGGGGATGTCTCCGGAAAGTGAAGTTTTTTTAACCACCCGTTCGAAATTCCGCCCTTCAAGCGACTCGAAGAGGCTAGCAAATGACAGGATCACCCCTTAAGTTGCAAAAAGGTCACGCCGATAGAAACTATTGACATTATGCCGAACCATGGTATACATAGACTACATACCCTCCAGATTGACAGGAGTTCACTTCTCCCTACATGGCTTCCCGAATCTGTTGAATTAATTTTAGTCTGCCGATCAACAGGCAAACCTTTTCAATCAAATTCACAACGTGTTTGATCCTTTCTTGTCTTGCTGATTGACCCACTATTTTAACGCGAACTAAGGAGGCGTCAGAGCCCCAAATCCGAAGGAATGACTCTGGTCTAGCCATGATTCCCAATCCGTGGCCTGTGCTCGTCGGCGGGGGATCGAAGATGGCAGCCCAGGGTTCATTCCTGAGCCGGCTATTTTGCCCTAGTTCATTTTCCACCGCAGGAGATTCATATGCATCTCGCCGAGTTGAAGCAGAAATCAATTGGTGATCTGTCAGATCTTGCCCGTTCCCTAAAAATCGATGGCGCGGCCAACCTTCGCAAGCAAGAATTGATCTTTGCCATCCTCCAAGGACAAACCGAAAAAAATGGGTTTATCTTCGGGGAAGGGGTTCTTGAAACCTTGTCCGATGGATTTGGATTTCTCCGTGCTCCTGATTCCAATTATTTGCCGGGTCCGGATGATATTTACATTTCCCCCTCGCAAATCCGCCGGTTCAGCCTTCGCACGGGAGACATTGTCTCAGGCCAAATCCGTCCGCCCAAAGAAGGAGAACGGTATTTTGCCCTTCTGAAGGTGGAGAAGATTAATTTTGACGATCCGGAGGTGCAACGGGACAAAATTCTGTTCGATAACCTCACCCCTCTGTATCCGGATGAACGGATTGTTCTGGAATTTGACCCCGAGGAATACTGCACAAGGGTCATGGAATTACTGACTCCCATCGGCATGGGCCAACGCGGGTTGATCGTCGCCGCACCGAGGACAGGAAAAACCATGCTGCTTCAGGCCATTGCCCGGTCCATTCTGGTCAATCATTCTGAAATTACGCTTATTGTGCTGCTCATCGACGAGCGACCGGAAGAGGTCACGGACTGGCAACGCCAAGTCAAGAAAGCGGAAGTCATCAGTTCCACCTTCGATGAACCGGCCCAACGTCACACGCAGGTTGCAGAAATCGTCATGGAAAAGGCCAAGCGGTTGGTCGAGCATAAGCGCAATGTTGTCATTCTTTTGGACAGCATTACCAGGTTAGCCCGGGCTTATAACACCATCTCCCCCCCTAGCGGGAAGGTGATGTCCGGTGGCCTTGATTCCAATGCGCTTCAGCGTCCCAAGCGGTTTTTTGGTGCTGCGCGAAACATCGAACACGGTGGCAGTTTAACCATACTCGCCACGTGTTTGGTGGATACGGGGAGCCGGATGGACGATGTGATCTATGAGGAGTTCAAGGGGACAGGGAACATGGAAGTCCATCTCGATCGTCGTTTGGCAGATAAGCGGATCTTCCCAGCTATTGATATCAGTCAATCGGGGACCCGGAAGGAGGAATTGCTCGTCGACCGGGACCGTTTAAACAAGGTGTGGATCTTGCGCAAGGTGTTGAGTCCTCTTGGGTCTATGGAGGCCATGGAGTTTTTAATGGATAAAATCGTGGGAACGAAATCGAATCAGGAATTTATGCAATCCATGAATCGATAAGGGTTGGTACGCGAAACCGCCTCTTTGCCAAAGGGCCGGTTCACGTGGTACACCTAGAGAAAGAGGGTTTGGCATTGGGAGGGGGAAGGAGTTCATGAAGAAAGGGATCCATCCGGACTACAGAGAGGCTACCGTGAGTTGTGCCTGTGGCATGAAATTTCAAACCCGGTCCACAGTGGGTAATTTTAAGGTTGACATTTGTTCTAGCTGCCACCCGTTTTTTACGGGGACGCAGAAAATCGTGGACACGGAAGGGCGGGTGGAACGGTTTAAGAGGAAGTATGCCAAGACAGCGAAGGTCTAGCAGGCTTTTGAGAAAGCCTGCGTGGGGGATGTTCGAAGGGAGCAAGGCGCGAAGAGCGGCTTGCTCCCCCTTCAGGCACCTGAGGGCGTGAGCCCCTGGGAAAGTAGGGTGCTAGGGTTTTTCAGACACACCCTGCTAGTGGCTAGTGTATCAGTTGCAAGAGGGTTTGCTTTGTACGGTCCACTGATCAGTCGTGTGAAACGAGTTGAACACCATGCCTGGAGAACACAAACATGATACGAAGGAAGGAGGGTGGCTTGCCCAATGGGAAGCTGTCGCGAATCGCTATGAAAGCTTGACCCACCAACTCGCTGACCCCAATGTTTTTAGCCAGCCGACGCTCCTCTGCACGCTCAATAAGGAACGGGCAGAGATCGAAGGAGCCTCCCAGTTATTTTACAAGCACCGAACCCTCATCGAAGAAATCGCCAGCACCGAACGCCTGCTCGACGATCCCCTGCTAGATCCTGAACTTCGTTCCCTTGCCCATGACGAATTGCAGACTCTGCACGAGCAGCGTCGCCGGGCAGAAGATCAGGCCCTTGGGCTGTTGCATCCGAAAAACCTGGAAGATGACAAGAATACCTTTGTTGAGATCCGTGCCGGGACTGGAGGGGAGGAGGCCGCTCTTTTTGCCGCTGAACTGCTCCGGATGTATGTGAAGTATGCTGAGAAAAAGGGGTTACGGGTGGAGATGGTGGAAGCGAATGAAACGGGGATCGGGGGGGTCAAGGAGGCCGTTCTTCTGATAGAAGGAAAGGGGGCTTATGGTTACTTTCGATATGAAAGTGGGGTTCACCGGGTGCAGCGGGTTCCCACCACGGAAGCAGGTGGTCGGATCCATACCTCAACCGCCACTGTGGCTGTCATGCCTGAGGTGGAAGAAATCGACATTCACATAGACCCCAAAGATTTGCGGATCGACACCTTTTGCTCTTCGGGGGCCGGTGGCCAAAGTGTCAATACCACGTATTCGGCTGTCCGGATTACACACCTTCCCACCGGTATGGTCGTTACTTGTCAAGATGAACGGTCACAGCTAAAAAATCGGAATAAAGCCATGCGGACGCTCCGAACTCGGATTGGTGATGCCGAGCGAGCCAAGCGGGAGGCCGCCATTGCAGAGAACCGTCGCTCCCAGGTTGGAACCGGTGAGCGGAGTGAAAAAATCCGCACCTACAATTACCCTCAAAACCGTGTAACAGATCATCGTGTTGGGATAACCCTCCACAAACTTGAAACCATTCTGAGTGGCGATCTTGACCAGTTGGTAGCGGCATTAAAAACCTCCTAAGATATCAACCCCGCTCATTCTGGGAGCATACTAAGGGCTCTGTTGTTAACACGACAACGCCCTCAACCCATTCGTCATTCCCGCGCAAAGCCTGCCCTCGTGTAAATGGAGGCTGGCATCCAGAAACACCAGAGAGGGCCTGGATTCCTGTCGGCGTCGCGACTGCGACAGGCAGGCCCGCTTTTGCCGGAATGATAACGTAGTAAGGAATGCCAGCATTCCTGTTTTTTAAGCCACGGACTTTATAATAACCGAGGGTAAGATAATGGCCGGCGTAACTGAGGGTTCACGTTTGAGGGAGCTGAGGCTCCGGGTCAATCCTGACCCGCCCATGACGTTGTGCACCTTGTACCGAGAGGGAGTAACCTTGTTCTTAGAGGCCGGCATTGCCAATGCGGCCAATGAAGTCATGTGGATCTTGGAGGCCGCCTTAGGGATTTCGCGTCTGGCACTGTATACCGATCAGGATCGGATTGTTGACCAAGAAGGCTGGAAGGCTGCCATGCGACTTTTAGTTCGACGTGCTTCAGGCGAACCCCTTCAATACCTCCTGGGCACCCAGGAGTTCTGGGGTCTGGAATTTGCCGTTAGGCCAGGGGTGTTTATTCCGCGGCCCGAAACTGAATTGATTGTCGAAGAAGTTCTTTCCTATTCCCTTCCCTCTTCCTCTCCCCTCATTGTCGATGTGGGCACCGGTCCGGGCTGCCTTGCGGTGGCGTTAGCGGTAGGATGTCCCCATGGCAAGGTCTACGCTATTGATCGATGCCCTCTCGCCCTCGCGGTGGCCAAAGAAAACGCTGAGCGGCACCGGGTCACTCATCGTGTGACCTTTCTATTTGGGGATCTCCTTCAGCCTTTAGCCCCCTTGGGGCTGGAATGTCACATATCGGCCATTGTGGCCAATCCCCCCTATCTTCCTACCAGTCAGCTTGAAACTCTCCCACGGGAGGTTCGGGATTTCGAGCCACGTCTTGCCCTGGATGGCGGAAGCGACGGTCTTGAACCCTATCGGAGACTCCTTCGAGAGGCACTGATTTTTTTGGAGCCAGGTGGTATCCTTGTCGTCGAAGTCGGGGCTGGCCAGGCTGCTCAAGCCTGCAAGGAGGCGCTTGGGCTTGAGGGCTTCCTCGTCCGGGGTGTTCGGCGTGATTCGGCTGGCATTGAACGGGTGATCTGTTTGGAGCGGAGGGGGCAGCGCCCCTCCTGACTAATCCTTGGACCGTATTGTCATTACTGGGGGGCGTCCTCTCAAGGGAAGGGTCACTGCGACCGGGTCCAAAAATGCGGCCCTTCCTATCTTAGCCTCTTCACTTCTGGGTGGTGGGGAATGTCTCCTGGCTAACCTTCCTCAAGTTCGCGATGTGGCTACCATGAATACCCTCCTGAGCCTGCTGGGGGCTTCAGTGAAAGTGGATGGGAGTCGGGTGGCAATCGATACAACCTCAATACGTTCCACCGAGGCTCCCTACGACTTGGTGAAAACCATGCGGGCCTCCGTCCTCGTTCTTGGCCCCCTCCTGGCTCGCTTTGGGGAAGCGACGGTGTCGTTACCGGGCGGATGTGCCATTGGGCTAAGGCCGGTGAACCTGCATCTCCAGGGACTTCAAAAACTTGGAGCCACCATTTGTCTGGATCA
>JACZVJ010000194.1 GCA_022572725.1 Nitrospinota bacterium
GAGGGAGAAATCAGGAGTTCGCTCTCTGGTGTGCTCGCGAGATCGCCGGTTGGAACCACTCCCAGGTCTTGTTTGCAAGCGTGGGATCCGATGGAACGGACGGCCCCACCGATGCGGCGGGTGCCCTGGCCTTACCGGAAACCGCCCGGCGAGCACAGGAGAAGGGTCTCTCCATACAGGACTATCTGGACCGCAACGATTCCTATCATTTCTTTGCTGAGCTGGGCGACTTGATCATGACCGGTCCAACCCTGACCAACGTCATGGACCTGCGTTTTGTACTCATTGACAGCTAGTGTCTCGCCCCATGAATAACTTGACGTTTGCTGATGGGGCTTGCGAGGGGAGATCAAGGAGCGAGGAGGAGGTGATGCAGGGACATCGGCGACAACGAGCAACGCAGAGATCACCCGCAACCTCCATCAGCCCGAAGGGTGGCGGCGGGACGGCATCGATTTCTTTGTCGCTCCTCCTCCACGATGTCACTGACATCGCGTCGTCGTTGCTTCGCGAACTCGACGCCGTCGCGCGCTCGCCACAAACGTCATGGTATTCATGGGACGAGACACTAAGGGCCCGCAGGCTAAACGAGGACCAATCAGAGCCGTGGCCTTTAGAGGGTGTCGATATTTGGACAAACTTCTCTGAGGCAGGATATCTCCCTTCCCTCCCCTGTGCTAATATAAGTGCATGAGTATTCCTACCCTGAAGAAGCTACTCTGCGCCTTTGTCCTGGTTGTGTTTGCCCTGATCTGGGGCCTCTCACCCGGTGCCGTTCAAGCTCAAAGACAGGGTAAGCCCATTGAAGAGCAAGAGGAAAAACCGCAGGGCCGGACTTCCTTAAGTATTGCCGTCGAACAGGTTCAAGTGGACATCACCGTTCAGGACAAGAAGGGAAATCTCATCCAGGGACTTCGAAAGGAACACTTCAAAATCTACGAAGAAAAGGTCGAGCAGACCGTCACCTTTTTTACTCCCATTGAAGCCCCCATCACGGCCATCCTGGTCACCGAGTACAGCAGCGTCATCCCCTGGGAGTGGCTGTATGAAGCCTGGCTGGGCTCTCATCTGTTCGCCGATCAGATGCGTCCGGAAGATTGGATTGCGGTGGTGGCTTATGACATTCGTCCTGAGATTCTTGTGGATTTCACCCAAAACAAGGCTGAAGTCTACAATGCTCTTCGCAAGTTAAATTATCCCGCCTTTCGGGAAAGTAATCTCTATGACGCCGTTTACGACGTGCTCGATCGGGTAGCGGACCTGGAGGGCAAAGTGGCCATGGTCTTGGTCTCCTCGGGGCTGGATACCTTCAGCAAAAAGAATCTCGACCAGATTATGGATAAAGTGAAAGAGGCAAACGTGGTGATTTACCCCATCAGTTTGGGTGGAAATGCACGCATTCGCAACGACTACGGCACCAGCACCCGCATGAATCTTTACCAGGCTGAGGCCGTCCTCAAGTACTTTGCAAAATACACGGGTGGCGTGGCTTATTTCCCTCGCTTTGTGCAGGAATACAAGGGAATCTTTCAAACCATATCGGCACTGCTCAGAAACCAGTACTCCCTAGGCTATGTCTCGACCAATACCAAGAAGGATGGCAAGTTTCGAAAGATCAAGGTAGAGGTGGTGGCAGACATTGATGGGGATGGAAAACCGGACAAACTCAAGGTCCACCACCGGCAAGGATATCTGGTAGAAAAGGGCTAACCCACCGATTCTTTGATTTCGATCGGGATCTGCTCCACAACGTCGAGTTCGAATCCCTCCAATCCCACCATTTTTTTCGGATGATTGGTTAAGAGCCGAATCCTGTGAAGGCCTAAACTGGAAAGAATTTGGGCCCCGATCCCGTAGTCTCTAAAGTCAACCGTGCGCGGTTCGCCGAGCTGGAGTTCCTGCTCTTGTAGAGCTGCCTTTTGCTGCTGAAAATCCCGCATAAGTACTCTTTCTTCACCTCTCATCCGGAGATAGACGAGAACGCCACGTCCTGCCTGCTCAATCATTTCAAGTGAGCGCCTGAGTTCCCGTCCCTGATCACTCTTCAAGGTCAAAAACACATCCCCGAGCACCGATTCTTTCTGAACACGCACCAGCACGGGTTCCTTCCCTTTGAGATCCCCCTTCACCAATGCCAGATGGAGATCACCCTCTAATTCATTTTCAAAAAGGCAGAGTTCGAACCGTCCGAACTCTGAATCGAAGGGCACTTTTTGGAGCTGTCTGACAAATTGCTCGGTCTTGAGACGAAAATGAATCAGATCGACAACGGAGATAATCCTGAGGTTATGTTTTTTGCCAAATTCCTTCAACTCCGGAAGCCGCGCCATGGTCCCATCGTCGTTCATGATTTCACAGATGACACCGGCTGGAGACAGCCCCGCGATCCGAGCCAGATCCACAGCGGCTTCTGTCTGTCCTGCTCGCTTCAAGACTCCACCTCGACGCGCCCGCAGCGGAAAAACATGACCCGGCCGGATCAGATCTTCCGGCTGGGTTTTGGGATCCACAGCGGTTTGGATGGTGATGGCGCGATCGGCGGCAGAAATACCGGTGGACACGTTACGGCGTGCCTCAATGCTCACACAAAAAGCCGTTCCATGAGTCGATTCATTCTTGGACACCATCGGGGGTATATTCAGCTCGCGCAACCGCTCGCCCGTCATGGGCATACAGATCAAACCCCGTCCATATTTGGCCATGAAATTGATGACCTCGGGAGTAACTTTTTCCGCGGCTATGGTTAGATCGCCCTCGTTCTCACGATCTTCCTCGTCGATGACAATGACCATTTTCCCGTCGCGAAAGTCGTCGATGGCGTCCCTAACTTTGTCTAAAGGCATGTCTTTCTTGGAGTTCTCCTTGATACGTGAAGCTCATTATAGCGAAATTTCCCATCACACCCCAAAAGCAAACGTGCGTTTTCTATTTTACGGGCGGTAACTCCTTGATCCAGCGTAGTTTATTGCTCGGACCCGTGGAGACCGTTTTCAGGTGTTGATGGAAATAAGGAGTGACATACTCCACTAGAAGTGGGTTTTCGCCGCTTTTATGAAAGGTCCAGGAACCTTTCCGGTCGTCCTCCACATGGATGACAGGAATCTCCTCAACCTGTTTATTGACGGTCAGACGGTAGGTTCCCTCATCCTTGAGCGTCAGTTTT
>JACZVJ010000195.1 GCA_022572725.1 Nitrospinota bacterium
GAGACATGAGGTGGGGACCTCTGGAGTCCGGTGCCCTCACCGTCAGTACCAACTGTCAAAATCTACCAATTCATTGAAATCGTTCCGGTTTCCAATTTTAAATTGTTCGGGTTACCCCATACTGTTGCTCCTAAAAAGCCATTCGGTATTTTAGTCGGTCTAATTTCCTTCCTTATATTATAAACGGAAGGCAGGAGAATCGAAGTTCATGAAGCACGCGGTAAATCCCCCACCCCACCCTGCTCAACTTGAAAAAAGCTTACTTATGGCCTCTAGATCCAAATCAATATCGGTTTTCTTCGGACAGGTCAGGGTGCAGATATAAGGACTCACCTCAAACGAAATCGATTTATACTGAGCAAAATTTTTATAAAACCCAATGACGCAGTCCGATCTTTTCTCAAACCGGTTCAATTCAAAAACATGAAAAGGGGTCATGAGCCCGCACTTCAAGATTTTTGACAACGCCTCCTTCGCTGACCAAAAAATTGTCAGGAATGTCGCGTCAGAACACGAGAGTTCATTTATCATCCTTTTCTCATCTTCCGTGAGCTGAGATTCAATCACCCCTTTCTTCTCCGGTCTGACTTTTTCAATATCGATCGAGAGAGGGTGGAGTTCCGGGAATGCAATCGCGGCCCCGAAATCCTCACAATGCGTAATGCTGACTTGAATATTGGGCTCGTGGGCATAATATATGAGGGGTTGGCGGAATACTCCTTCCTTTAGCACAATGCGGGCAAGATTTTTTTCTGAAGTGTAGGAGGAAACCGCACTTTTGGCACAATACCGTCCGAGCAGATAACTCTTCTGCCTTTTGGGGTACTTGAGGGTTTTAAAATATTCGAGTTCGTCCGGATGCAAAAAAAGCTCTATATCCTCGTATTTGGGCAACAAGGGAAATTGACAAAAACAGAAATGAGCCCTAAACGCTTCCTGAGCTCTTTGGAGCGTGCATCCACCCACATACTTTTTCCCCAAAGAATCAGACATTTCTCTCTTTCAGGGAAAGTCCCATGCGTATGAAGAAGGTCCGAGGCCACAATTTTAATGACCGGAGCTCACCCCACCTCTTCGATTCATTCATCAGATCATAAGTTAGGAAGAAGGGGGAGCCATCATTCCTCCCTGTTGGGAATCCCTTTTACGCGGATTGCAACCTAATTGTCTTCACGCGGACCCGGGCTAACCCTTTTTTGACAAAACCAAGTCGTTTGGCTGCTCCCCAACTGAGGTCAATTATTCTTTTTCCAGACTTGGGATTGTTCTTACTGGGGAAGGGGCCACGATCATTCACTCTGACAATAATGGATCGGCCATTCTCCAAGTTGGTCACCTGCACGTTGGTTGGAAGAGGCAGATGCTTATGGGCCGCCGTTAACGCTCTGGGATTAAACTTTTCCCCATTCGCCGTCATGTGGCCCCCCTTTTGGCGGCGCGTTTCTTCCCCATACCAGGACGCGAGGCCCGTTTCCCGGTATCGCTGCGCCTTGGCTATCGACATGGGCACATAGCGGCGCCCCTTTACCGTATAGGGGGCGTTTTTCACCCGTCCCTGCCGAATAGCCTCCTTGACTGGGAGGCCATCGATCGTCTCGATGCCTTCATGCGTCAAGGGCCAATCCAATGGGGCACGGATGACTTCAAAGGTAAATTTCCCGATATGATACACCAGTTTAGTGGTCCCTTTGGTGAGTTCATAGGTCCCTTTTATGACCCAAACCGTGCCCTTGACCGTTCCCGTGATGATGTCGTAGGTCGTTTCGATTACCGAACAGGCTGGAAGACCCATAGGGACCGTAAGAAACAGCAGACCGAGTGTAGAAGCCTTGAGGAACTTGTAAGAAAACCAGAGATTGGACCACATGGACTTCATCACCTCAGTGGCCTCCTTTGACCTACCCCCAGTGGTTGGACCACACTCAATGGTAGTCACGCGCGGTCATGGAAGGCCCACGAATTCTGTCCTGCTCCTCAGGAAAGTCTCCGGGAACAGTTGCAAATTTGGTGGAGTGTGGGTGAGGAGCGAAAGTCACATGCCAGAATGAGCGCCCCTGATGACGTCCATCCAGGTGCGCCGGATTCCCCTCTTTGACACAGAGGGGTAAGGGGAGATTTTCTCCCGTGCGCCTCGTGTCCAGGCGACGCCCGTGAGGCACACGACCCTGCCTCAAATCCCCCCTTGTCCCCTTTTCTAAAGGGGGAATTGTAAAGAGGCGTCCCCTCATGTCCGTCATGCCTGGTCAGGGCTTGCATGGGAGAAGGTTTTTCTGCTCTCCGCTGTTACGCTTGCTTGGAAAATGGGGACTGGCTCAGGCACAGAAGGGGAACAGTCCCTCATCAGAACAGTCCCCGCCGGTGCCTGTCCCCATTTTCCTGATGCAGCATCTCCTATTCGACGACAATGGAGAACGGACACGTCTTACCGTGCGGTGTGGGACCCCCCCCATTCTTCTTCTCACGCCGCTCAAGATCGACGGCTCAGAAAGGGGGCCACGGTTGTCTTACTCCACCGAAATTGCTCTTGATCTAGCCTCCGGCCCCATTCATGCCCTTGCTGTTGCGGTAAGCCGCCACAGGACTTGCCAATTCCTCAGGCGTCCGGTCTCATAAAAAGCCCGGTGAGGATGGCTCTCATTGTATTCCTGACGCCATGCCTCGATCAGCCCCTTCGCCTCTTGTCACGACTCGAACCCGTGCGCATTCAGGCATTCCTCCCCAATTGTCCCGGTGAACGGCTTCACGGAGGCATGGTCCGTGGGCTTGCCGGGTCTCGAGACCTCGATCCGCACCCCGTGCTGATCAGCCCAGAGGTCCACCTTCCGGCTGCAGAATGCACTCCCGTTGTCCCAGAACAGCCCCTTCGGAGTTCCGCGCTGCGCCCCGATGCGGGAAAGAGCCACCACAACATGTTCACCCCGCAGGCTTCGCCCTCCTTCGAGAGCCCGGCTCTCGGGAGTGACCGCATCCACCAGGGTCAACGCCCGAACCCGTCGTCCCTCGTCCAGCTGGTCGGCTACAAAGTCCAGGCTCCACGCTTCATTCGGTCCACCCGGGGTGAACCGTACTCGACGGAGCATCCCGGCTTTTCGCCGCCTCGGTCCCTGTTGTCGCCGCACAAGACCTTCCTCTCAGAGAGAGCC
>JACZVJ010000196.1 GCA_022572725.1 Nitrospinota bacterium
AGAAATCTTTCTGAAGATCGCGGCAGGCTGTGACGTGCTGGTTGAGAACCTGCGTCCTGGGGCCATGAAGCGGAGGGGATTTGATTACGATAGTATCCGTGCATTGAACCCGAAGATTGTCTACTGCTCTATCTCCGGATATGGTCAGGAAGGTCCATACCGCGAACTTCCGGGCTTCGATACGGTGGGTCAGGCGATGAGCGGGCTTCTGAGTCTGCTCACCGACCCGGAAAAACCCCAGGGAGTTGGAATCTCCCTGTCAGATCACCTTTCAGGGATTTATGCCTCTTACGGAATTTTAGCGGCCCTTGTCAGCCGTATGGCGACCGGAGAGGGACAGTGGGTCGAGACTTCCCTTCTACGCGCCTCCGTCTCCTTTCTGGGCGAGAATGCCGTTCGCTACTTCGAAACAGGCGTCGTCCCGCGCAGGGCCTATCGGACCCATACGGCGGGTGTCTTCGCCTTTGTCGATAAGGAAAAAAAGCCTTTTATCATCCACCTTTCTTCACCGCGAAAATTCTTTGTAGGTTTATTGGAAATCGTCGGAAAACCGGAGTTGGCGGGTGACTCGCGCTTCCTCGATCGAAAGGGAATAGTTGAAAACCACGATGAGCTTGAAAAGATTCTGCAAGCTGTTTTCGGTGGCGGCCGACGTGAGGATTGGCTCCGGGGTCTTCAGGAGCGAGATGTCCCGTGCGCCCCGTTGAACACGTTGGACGAGGTTTTTAAAGATCCACAGGTAAAACAGTATGGTTTCCCTGTTGAGGTTGAGCACCCCAAGATGGGAAAGATGCAATTGGTTGGGAGCGGAGTCCAGCTTAGCCGAACCCCACCGGCCATCAATACGGCGCCGCCGATGCTAGGGGAACACACGGAAGAAATCCTACGGGGCCTTTCTTACGATGAGCAAACGATTCAGAAGCTAAAAACAGACGGCGTTGTGTAAGCAAGGGTTAGAGAAAGTTCGTAAAATATTCCGAATTGAGCAACCGTTATGAGTTTAAAAGGTAAAACTGCGGTTGTTGGAATCGGAGAGACCCCCGTCGATAGGCTGGGTCGCAAACCCGGCGAACCGCGCAGGGGCACACCAGAATTTCTCTCCTGGGCGGCCCGCTTGGCTTTGGAAGATGCCGGCTTGACTAAGAAGGATCTGGATGGACAGGGCCTTGCTGCAATTTATGCGACCAATTATGCGCAACCCTTCTGGCCTGAGGAAGCGGCGAATATCTTGGGCCTTTCGCCCGGGCTTCTCATAGCAGGGGGCAATGGCGGCGCGAGCGCCGTATCGCTTGTTGGACAGGCCGCAGCGGCAATCAATTCAGGGTTGGCGGACCTGGTTCTATGTGTGGCCGCTCATGCGCCTTTTGTTGATTCTCCTGCTGGGATTCAGTCCTCCGATACTAGGGATTTTGAACTCCCCTTTGGCATTATGGGACCCAACAATAAAATTGCTCTGATCATGAGGCGCCACATGCATGAGTTTGGGACCAATCTGGATCATGTGGGGAAAATTGCTGTCACTGCCAGGTATCATGCTTCATTGAATCCCAGTGCCTATTTGAAAAAACCCATGACGTTGGAAGAGTACAAGGAGTCGCGCCTTATCTCTGATCCTGTTAGGTTATTGGACTGCGTCATGCCTGCTAACGGGGGTAAGGCTTTTATTGTTGCGTCTGCCGAGCGTGCGAAGGCTCTGTCGAAACCACCGATTTATATTTTGGGATGTGGCGAAAAGCACAACCCTAACTATGGGCCGAGTGATCATTCAAACCCTCTTATCACAGGTATCAAGGATTCGGGCGCGACCGCATTCAGGATGGCAGAGGTGTCACACCGAGACATTGACTTGCTGGCCCTCTACGACGACTATGTGATCATCGTGCTCATGCAAATTGAGGATCTGGGATTCTGTCAAAAAGGAGAAATGAAATTCTTCGAGTCCACTGATTTTTCTTTTCGCGGAAATCTACCCATCCAAACGGGCGGGGGAATGATTAATTGCGGGCAACCCTCTACCGCGGGTGGAATGTTACACGTCATTGAGACGGTGAGGCAACTCAGGGGAGATGGAGGTGAGAGGCAGGTCAAGGATGCTAAGGTCGGCCTGGCAACCGGATTGGGCGGCGTGGCCTATGGAAAAAACTTCAGTGGCACGGCCGTGGCGATATTGGGAAACAGGCCCTAAAATGGCAGAGATTGAAAAACCCCTTCCTCAAATCAGCCCCTTGACCCAACCCTTTTGGGAGGCTGCGGCTAACAAGAGGTTAATCATACAACGTTGCAGCAACTGTGGGGTATTCGTTTGGTGTCCGCACCCCTCCTGCACCGAGTGTGGAAGTGACCAATTAGAGTGGAAACCGGTCAGCGGACATGGGACGGTTTTTTCCTTTACGATTATTAGACATGTTTTGGAACGCAGGGGCAGAGGATTCGAAAATGATGTTCCCTACATCGTTGCCTGGATTGACCTGGATGAGGGTCCCAGGTTCTGCAGTAATGTGGTGAATTGCCCAGTCGATAAGATCACCATTGGGATGCCGGTTGAGGTAGTGTTCGAGGAAACTGGCGGTGGTATTTTCCTTCCCAAGTTTAGACCTCGGTGAGCGAGTGCCGAGGGTCCTCTAACGCTTCGCAATTGCTATATATTTACGGCCTTTTCGAGTGCGCTAGTTTGACTAGTTTGCACATTGAATTGCCGCTGTGTTATGGGTGCACTGAATCAGACCTAATGATTCGCCCAATAAGATTAAAGGACAGGGAGAATTCTGGTCTATGAAGGAAGAGTCTTTCGATTTCACAGTGATCGGTGGAGGGCCTGGAGGATACACGGCTGCCATCCGAGCCTCCCAGCTGGGATTAAAAACCGCATTGGTAGAAAAAGACCGGCCGGGCGGCGTTTGCCTCAACTGGGGCTGTATTCCTTCCAAGGCCATCCTCCACTCGGCGGAGTTAGTGGAATCTTTGCGCGAGGGCGAGAAGTACGGCGTCCGCTGTGAGGGACTCTCGGTGGATTACCCTAAAGTGATTGAACATAGTCGCAATGTCGCTGACCGGCTTGCCAAAGGGGTGGAGTTCCTCCTCAAAAAAAATCGTATCAAGCTCTTT
>JACZVJ010000092.1 GCA_022572725.1 Nitrospinota bacterium
GTTCCTTATGGGGAATTTGTATTGCAAGGCTTGAACCTATTTTCCATTGAGCACCAGTAAATCAATACTCATGCCTGACCCTATTTTTGACCCTATTTTGCTGACCCCATTTTGTGACCCCAACACTCGGCTTGACAAATCCGCATGGAATTCCTAAAGGAAGGGCTCAATGTCCTCAACTCCGGGTTGGCATCTACCCAGGTACCCACGATTGCGGTGACGCTTTTGGGACACAAACCATGATCCGCCCCTCCAAGATCTTGATTGTGGATGATACCCCTGACACGGTCATGTTCCTCGCAGACCGACTCGCTGGTCAGGGCTATGCTGTTGTCACGGCTTCCTCCGGTGTCGAGGCCCTGGAGCAGGTGGAGAAGGAGCAGCCGGATCTCGTGCTCCTGGACGTGCTCATGCCCGAGATGAGCGGCTACGAGGTGTGTCGCCAGATCCGCGAAAATCCCGCGACCCACCTTCTGCCGGTGGTGTTGCTGACGGCGCTGAACCCGAGTGAGGAGCGGGTCAAGGGCATTGAGGCTGGGGCCGATGACTTTCTGACCAAACCGGCGAACCAAGCCGAGCTCCTCGCCCGGGTCCGCTCGCTCCTCCGGATCAAGGACCTGCATGACCAAGTGCAGGCGCAGACCGCTCAGCTGGCCGAATGGAACAAGGAGCTCGAGGCCCGGCTGCTCCAGGAAGCCAGGGTAGCCGAGGTGGCGCGCGCGCTCGGCGACATCGGGCACGATATGAAGAATCTGCTCACGCCTGTCCTCATGGGTGCCGGGCTCTTGCAAAGCGAGCTTGAAGATCTCGTGGGCAGCCTGCCTCAGGGACAGGGGAGCACGGGAGAGAGCAGTCGGAAGCGATGCCAGGAAGTCATCGACATGGTCCGGGAGAACGCTCGGCGCCTCCAGGACCAGGTGAGGGAACTTGCGGACTGCGTGAAAGGGCTGAGCAGCCCACCCCACTTTGCCCCGTGCGCGGTGGCGGAGGTCGTCACCAGCGTGATCAAGACCTTGCGCATTCTGGCTGAGGAGAAAGGCCTCTCCCTGCACACCGAAGGGCTTGAAGCCTTACCACCCATCCAGGCTGACGAGCGCCGGCTCTTCAGCGCCTTCTACAACCTGATCAATAATGCGATTCCTGAGGTCCCAGCAGGCGGGTCTGTCACGGTGCGAGGCCGCACGGAGTCCGAGGGAAAGGCGGTGATCGTCTCAGTGACGGACACCGGCCGGGGCATGCCCGTGGACGTGCGGGAACGTCTCTTCACCAGTCGCGTCATGAGCCGGAAAGCCGGTGGCACCGGCTTGGGGACGAAGATCGTCAAAGATATGGTTGAGGTCCATGGTGGCGCGATCACCGTGGAGAGTGAGGAGGGAGTAGGCACGACCTTCCACATCAGCCTTCCGATCGATGGCCCCAAGCAGGCCGCAGTGGAGAGCTCGTGATCGTGTGCTCTTGGGAAGAGTATGATACCGGGACTCCTCCAGGATTCGTGTGAGGCAGGCTCAAAGCCCTTTGGCACATCCTGGCTGTGACCGGCGAAAAGTGGGAGGATCGGGTTGCTGAGCCGAGCGAAGGTGATCCTTCACGTCTGATTTGCACGGAACCGTGAGGCTTTCCAAGCGAACGGGTTCACCCATATAAAACCTGGACCGATTGCAGGGGGAAGAGGTCAGGAACTGCTGCCTTTTCCCATTTTTCTCCAGAAGTTCGTTCACTGAGCAAGGTCATACCTGTGCCAATCACAACAAGAATAAAAACGAACCAAGCGAGTAGGCGGGGTCTCTCCTAGCTCGCAATCCAGAGAACGATTTACGTATAGAGGCGTCCAAACGGTGAGCGGTAGCCTTTGGCCCGTAACTGGGTGGAGCCATCCAGGTGGAATTCCACCACGAGTTTGTCCTTGGGTCGCAAGGACACCGGCTGCTTCAGGAGCCCGGTTCAATCCCTGATCCACCAATCCCCCCGAATCAGCAACCTACCTCATTCTCATGAGCCCTTTGGCTTCGAACAATTGGGCTTTAGCCAGTTGATCCAGGGTCATGGATTTCTCCAAATGGTTCTTTAATTTTCCAGCGAGGTCATCACCTTGGCCCACCGCCAGGGTGTACCACACATATGAGCCTGGACGTCATCCTTCGGGACACCTGGGCTCTGGGAATCCTTGAACCCCTTGTGGCCCCGTGGGCCTGGCTCTCAGGAGCACCCCGAGGAAGTGGAAAGAACGGAGAGCCTCCAGTCTCAGCCCTTGTTGTGAGCTGCACGGGCGACGGCGGCGTGCCGGCGGCGTGCGTTGTCGGTGAGATAGCGTTTGCGGAGGCGGATGTGTTTGGGCGTAACTTCGACCAGTTCCTCGTCTTCGAGGAACTCCAAGGCAAATTCTAACGTCATTTCTCGAGGAGGAGTCAGGTGGATGGCATCATCTGCTCCAGCAGCGCGGATGTTCGTCAGTTTCTTTTCCCGAATGGCATTCACCACGAGATCTTGTCCTTTGTTGTTCACGCCGAGGATCATTCCTTCATAGAGCGGCTCGCCGGGATGAATGAAGATTTCCCCGCGATCCTGAAGACCCCACAGCGCATAGGCCACGGCCTCACCTCCACCCTGAGAAATTTGTACGCCCGCAGCACGCCGGGGAATCTCGCCTTTGAAGGGCTGGTACTCACAAAACGTTTGGGACATGACGCCGGTCCCACGGGTCATCATGAGCAAGTCACTGCGAAACCCCATGACCGCTCGTGACGCGATCAGAAATTCCATGCGGATCGTGCCGATGGCGCTGACTTGCATGCCCGTCATGTGTGCGCGTCGATTCCCCAACGCCTCGATGACGGCTCCCTGGTATCCACGATCCACCTCAATGACCACCTCTTCGACGGGTTCGAGCAGAGCACCATCCACTTCTTTGAAAATGACCTTTGGCGGTGAGACTTCCAATTCGTAACCTTCCCGCCTCATGGTCTCGATTAAAATGGCTAAATGGAGTTCTCCACGTCCAGAGACCTTGAACCGTTCTCCTCCGTCGACTTCTTCGACTTTGATTCCCACGTTCATCATGGCTTCATGCGCCAACCGTTCTCGAATATGACGTGAGGTGAGAAACCGACCACCATCTTTCCCTGCGAGGGGGCTGGTGTTGTGGGAGAAGTTCATGGAGAGCGTGGGTTCATCAATGGTGACGGTTGGCAAGGCCACGGGATGCGAGGGTGACGCAATCGTTTCTCCGACACGGACTTCGTTAATGCCAGTTAACAAGATGATATCACCGGCAGAGGCCTCTTGCCGCTCCACACGTGTGAGTCCCTGATACGCCAACAGCTTCGTCACTTTGCCGCGTCGCGTGTCCCCTTCACCGGTGACCACGACCACCGGCTCTCCCACGCGAATCGAACCATGCACAATCCGTCCGATCGCAATACGCCCGATGTACGAATCGTAATCTAAGATGGTCACCAGCATTTGAAACGGTTTGTCTGGATCAGCCACTGGAGGCAGGACTCGATGCACGATTGTATCGAGCAGCGGCTTCATGTCCTTGGCTTCTTCATCTAACTCCAGGGTCGTCTTTCCTTCCTTGCCCGACGCATAGACGATGGGGAAATCGAGTTGGTCGTCCGTGGCATTCAATTCGCAGAATAAATCAAACGTTTGATCCACGACTTCATGGGGCCGTGCGGTTGGCCGATCGATTTTGTTAATCACCACAATCGGTTTCAAATGCAGCTCTAAAGATTTTTTCAAGACGAACTTCGTTTGAGGCATGGGCCCTTCAATGGCATCCACGAGGAGGAGGACTCCGTCGACCATGCGAAGAATCCGCTCGACTTCACTGCCAAAATCCGCATGCCCAGGGGTGTCCACTAAATTAATGAGGACGTTCTTATACCGAAGAGATGCGTTCTTCGAAAAAATGGTGATGCCGCGTTCTTTTTCGAGGGGATTGGAGTCCATCACGACGGCCTCACCCTCTTTGAACACATACGCGCCGGTTTGCTGAAGCAAGGCATCCACGAGTGTGGTCTTGCCATGATCGACGTGCGCAATAATCGCCACATTGCGCAGATCTTTTCGTCGTTTTTGATTCGGCATCCGGATGATCCTAATCCATTTCCCCTCGCCCCCGTGGGGAAACCTGCCTACGCGCCTGTGCGTTGAAGCGCTCCGGCGCGTCCACGCGACGCCGCTTTGGCAGAGGCAGGGGGTTCATGATGGAACACGACAGCCGTCCCCATGAATGTTTCATGACCTTCTCCTTTAGTAGGTGAGAACATTGGATTGGTATCAAGCCCTTCCCCTCCTTACTGTGAATTCCCCGTACGGGGGGGCCTCCCTGGCATATGCCTGGTGGCCGGTACCAGGGCCTGGCCGAGCGCATGGCAAGGCGGCCTGGTGCCTGGCTCATGAGGAGTGCGCTCCCCAGCAGGAAACCGTAGGGGCCGCGTCGGCGACATCCGGCCGTGGACAATCAAAAAGTCCTCCCAGGCCGCAGTGGCCCAAGAAGGCATGACCCTGGCCTTCGATCCTGAAACGGTGCTGAGGGGGAATAGGATTCTGACCTACCCCGAGTCCATATCACACCTCTGGTGAGGAGATGCTGGAGTATAAGGGGTCATGACTCAAAAGACCACCTCCCTCGAAGGAGTAAAGGCGTGATACGTAGCCATCATCTCATGGCAGGAGCCTCCTTGTCAGAGGGCTGAGGATAAAGGAAAAGAGCTGTGAAGTTCTGTCAGCGTCTCTGACGAAACGGGGGCAATCAAGGAGAATCCAAGGTGGGACCTGATCACCCCTTGAGGGGCCGTTCGCTATCCGACGTATGGGCACAAACCAGATTTCACGGGATAGTGAAGGGAATGACGCTCCTCCTGGGTGGAAGGCCCACTTCGAGAAATCGGGTGGGCCTTTTCTTTTGCCCGTTTGAATCCGCTTGATGAACGCCCACGATGCACGCGGACAAGTCAGGGTGAGTTGGATAACCCCCCTACCCCCCAGTTCGTGCAAGAGGTCAAACGCTACGACCCGCCCCAGGCCATTGTGGGATCAGACTCCGCCGCGCACGCACACGAAGGCCCAACGCACGTACAAACCCTGGTCCCGGTTTTACTCCCGGTTCGCTCCCAGTTCCGAACCTCCCGTAATCGCATTCAGTCACACGTGGAAGGCGAGGATCTCTTGTGTTGGCGAGGCATTTCTGCCACTCTGTCTCACTCAATCATACTTGGTCATGATCAGGTGTTTTTAGACTCTGGATCTGATCCGCGCGCCGCACTCGCGGCGTGTTGTGTTCTGAGTCATCGCCCACATCAGGACGGAAGAGCCAAAATTTTTTGGCCAGGCCGCTATGAGAATGGGAAGAAAAAAGAGTACACTAGCCCGGTACGTCCGTTGGAAGACGTGACGGTCCCTCGCAAAGTTGCCTTTCACCGGGAAGCCATCTCCCAGGGGTGATCGAGACCTGGCGGTGATCGTCACCATTTTTATCATGTCCGACTACAAGAGAGGATGATTCATGGGGAGCGAAAAGGTTCGTTATGCGGTTGGTGAGGTTGGGAAATTATTTGCCTTTACCGGTGGCGACGTCCCGGATGGAGCCACCCCGTTAATTGAGGAACATGATGACCGTCTCACTGAGGCTGGGAAGACATACTGCAAACTTCGGGGCCACACCCCCCATCCAGAATTGATTCGGGTCAAGTTTGCTCAGCAAACTTCTGAGGCAGTTAGCGAGGCCGCTGCGGCGACGGTCAAAAACCAAGAGGTTCGCTTAGACCGTGATGCGAAGACGAAAGCCATGTCGGAACGGTTACGACTCGACTGGGCGGAACAAGATAAAGGGTATCAAGACGCCCTAAAGCAGCGAAAATAAATCAGAGACCGGGACAGACCTCCCTTGATAATAGTCATGCAGTCTCGGTGACTGGTGACGTGGTCGCGTTGCACTTCGCCTTGCGGTATAAGGCTTCATCACGATGAAGCCTCTCTTTTCTTTGCTCACCGTGTTGTTGCCCTTTCTGCTGCACCACGAAACGAATAGGAACAATACACGCCCTTTTGGGGCAAACAAAAAAGTACCGAAGAGGCAGCGGGGGGGCAATCGTGCCAATCAGCGGTCTCAAAATGAGGGGGTTTCAGCCTGCGAGAAGGGCCTTGCCGGCCCCTGACAGGGGCTGGCAAGGGCTTGTTTGGGGGAGCAGCTCGGTCCAATTTCCAGGATTGATCGGAGAACTCAGGTTTCCATCATCTCCAGGCGGGTATCAAACTCATGCCCGCATTGGATACAACGAATACAGTCTGAGTCCACCGTGGTCTCATCATCCCGAATTCCCATCCCCCCGCAAGGGGGACATCGGGTTAAATGGACTTTCTGGTCATCGAACGTCTCATATCGTGATCCCCGGAAGCAGTACACCGGTTGGCCATCAAGAGCCCAAGGGTTCCCCGCTTTATCAACCACCGGCAATGCGATGTAATGGCGAGCCGCATACGCCTCCTGCTCCTTTCGGGTTGGAAGGCCGTCTTGAACCAGTTTGCCTGTTTTGATCTCGTAGAGGGCACCCTCTTTGGGGATGACTTTTGTAGGACCCATATTCCACCTCCTCTAAACTTCAATGCATGAATGTTTGAAGGACCAATTATGGCATACCGGAGGTCCCTTTGGGGACACCCTTCCAGGGCCCAGGAATGAGGGGAGAGTGTTTGCCACCCATCCCTGCCTGATTTTTCTCTTTTTCCTCAATTTCAGCTAGTAAAAAATCAGCTCTGCTGGCCCATCCTGGTATGGGCAACTCTATTGTTGGAGTACACATGGTGTGTTCCTTGGCACGCCTGGGTCAAGGATTCTACGCCCGCCACGTAAAATACGCCAAGAGGTCTCCTACGGAAATAATCCCGACGACTTTCCCACCTTCTCGCACCGCGAGATGTCTCACCCCAAGATCCTTCATGGCATCCTGCGCATCCAGAAGAGTCTTGGTGGAGTCGATGCAATTCAGTGGGGTCGTCATAATACTCTCCACGGTGGTGTTCTCTAAATCTTTTCTATCGGCCACCGCCTTTCGCACCAGTTCTCGATCACTCACACTGCCAACGAGTTCTCCATTTTTTTCGATGAAGAGGGCTCCCACTTGTTCATCACGCATTTTTTGAGCGGTGTCGGCAATTGACGCCTCACAAGGCACTTTCTTGAGTTCTTTACTCATGACATCTGTTATCGAAACCATGGTCTAGCCCTCCTTCCACGTTGAGATGCGTAGGCAGCCATTTTCCTTTCCAACAGGATCCGAGCCCGGGAATAGGAAAAAGAAACGCCCTTTTTGGTCATTGGTTGCGTGTGATCCCGAATTCGCGGGCAATGTAGGAAGCCGGGCGGCTTCCGCTTTCACTACCTGCACCGCTTCGCGTTTAAACTCCGGAGTGAAATGTTTCCGCCTGCCCCTCCGACACCTTCTTGGTGAATCCTGTCCCAATTTTCAGGTGTCTGTCAAATCAGGGCCACCTCAGAAATAGGATACCTGAATAAGGAAAGAGCGCAAGGGGGGGAATTCACCGAGTGGGAGGGTGGCTTACCTTCCCATATACAAAACATTTCCTCCTGCGTAGACTGTTCACTCTTCGCACGGATACCTGTTTGGACTCATCTCCTAGAAAGGAACCGGCCATGAACAGGAAAGAGTATTTGGGGGTGTTGGGAGTCGCAGTGATAGCGGGACTGGTGGGCGGAATAATTTCAGGAAATCTCTTTAAGACGGTGCCCACCATTAAGATGGAGCGCGTCATTGCGCAGGAGGCCTCACACACTGCGAAGTTAATAACGGCTGAGGAGTTTCGGCTTGTGGATCAAGATGGGTGGACCCGTGCAGTGCTAGGCATGGATCCAGAGGGCACTTCGGGGTTCAGCGAGCCCTTCATGGCCCTGTACAACAAAGAAGGGGAGAGCCTTGCTCGGTTTCGGCTGAGGGGATTCTTCCCGGTGTTGTAATTTTTTAGTTTTTTAAGGGTAAACTTCGCCCTCGATAAATCTTTGATACCTGAGGTTTCCGAAAAACCACGCCCCAAGATTTCCACGGAATGCCTGGCGGGGCCAAATTCCTTTAGAAAATGGTTTTGCACCCAATCTTTCCGAGCAGTGTACGATACCGCTGATTGGCGCGATTGACACCCCGTGGCTCCTTCGGTACTTTTCTGTTTACCCCAAAAGGGCCTTTACAATTCCTATTCCCGAGGGGGTTTGGACTGGCGTAGTCAGGGCAATTTCCTATGGATTTAACGTTCAATGGGGAAATCTCGGGTCAGGGCAAATTTTCATGAGTATTAGAAAATGCAGGGGATGTGATTTAATCGAAATTTTTATCAGGCATATTACCCCGGATAATCTTTTCTGGAATTTTTGAGGTTGAATGAAAAATGTCGGGTAACAGGATCATGCCAACCTTGATTACAGGACTCCCTCGCCACACAAACCCGGCGTATCAATCGAACGGGGTGCTCTTTGCGGCCGCCGTTTTCCTCCAGCTTGTGGCGTTATTTTTGCCTGGGATGCCCGGGCTTGTTTCCGCCCAGGAAACAATCGTTCTGCCCAATAGCCCACCGTTTATCCAAAAACCGAATCCCACTAAACTCGTGGTGTTTATCCACGGAATCAACGGGGATCCCGTAGAAACTTGGGACAATGAAGACCAAAAATTTTTCTGGCCTCGGGAATTGGCCGAGGATCCCGATTTTCAAAACGCGGATGTGCTTTCTTTCGGGTACGAGAGCGAATGCGGTCCGTCTCTCAACATCCGCGAAATCGCCACCCATCTGCACACCACTTTGGAGGCGGCGGTGGCAAAAATTCCCTACCGGTCCCTGTCGTTCGTGGCGCACAGCATGGGGGGCTTGGTGGTGCGTGAGTTCATCTTGACCCATCTGCACAAATTAAAGGTTCCACTGGACAGTATGGTCCTGTTGAGCACGCCGAACTGGGGGAGCAGTCTTGCGAATGTGGCGAAAGCCTTCTGCAAGAGTGACTCCCTGATGGATTTACGGGATGGCAGAAGCGGGTATCTCGATTCGCTGAACGACCGCTGGCGGGAACAATTCGAACAACCGGACAGCGTCAAACCTTTCCATTTCGCCGCCGGATACGAGCTTGTTCCGCTGTCCTGGTTTACCGGCAGGATCGTCGAAAAGGAATCCGCCATCGCCTTCGCCCACCAGGTTTCGGCCTTTAAGAAAGACCATTCCACCATCGCCAAACTCAACGGCCTGAGCGACCCGGTGTACACCTGGGTGAAGGGGCGGCTCCTAAAAGCGGCGCCCAGCCCACAAGAAAAACCATTGAGCGAAGCCGAGGAACAACGGTACACGGAGATCATCGGGAAACTGCAGGAGGAACTGCGGGGTACGGACCTGGAACGGGCCTTGAAATTGATAGCGGAGGACCGTTTGGACGATGCGCTGGCCCTCTTGTCCGAAAAGGAGAACGCGGAAGAAGAGGAGATCGAAAAAATCGCCCGCGCCCGTTTCGCCAAAGCCCAGGTCCTGGAACTCAAACTGCTCTACCGGGACGCCCTGGAATATTACGCAAAAGCCGCGCAACTGGCGCCCGCAAACACCACCTACTTGAACGAGCTTGGTGGTATGCACCATACCCTGGGCGACTACGACCAAGCCATCGGATATTACGAGAAAGCCCTGGCCAGCAATTTGAAGACCTTTGGCCCGCAGCATCCCAAGGTGGCCATTGCCTGGAACAACCTGGGAGCGGCGTGGGACGCCAAAGGCGACTACGACCAGGCCATCGGATATTACGAGAAAGCCCTGGCCAGCGATTTGAAGACCTTGGGTCCGCAGCATCCCCAGGTGGCCATTCGCTGGAACAACCTGGGAGCGGCGTGGTACGCCAAAGGCGACTACGACCAGGCCATCGAGTATTACGAGAAAGCCCTTAAGGTTTTTAAGCAGTTCGGTTTAGACCATAGGGTGCGGGTGGTGGCGGGAAATTTAGCCTCCGCTAAGAAAAATTTGGAGAGCCAAGAAGTTGACTAAAAGGATTTAAAGGAATTCAAGGAGTGATTGTTTTCAATAACAGTGGTACCGGTCAGTAGATCTGCAACCGTTGAGGCGGGTGTGACGAGGCCAATACGTTATTGAGGGGGTTTCGCCGTTCTGACCAGTGCCGGAATCTCATGCGGTTCTGGCACAGGCCCTAGAATCCGATTGACCTTCAAAAACTCCTGACCATCGAATCGGTCCTTTGGCGGAAGCCCTAAGACCTGGACCCCAATGCCTTAACCAAGACGGGTTCAATGCGGTCTGCCATGAGACGATATCCCTCATCGTTGGGGTGAACCATATCAGCCATTCGTTGCTGATTCCCCCAAATCCCATCTAAGATGTTCGTCACCAACAACACATTTTTCTCGGCTGCCAAAGCACGGAACGACTTAGCATAGTGGTCAAAAAAGGGCCCTCCGCGCACGCCAATCAAGACCACTCGTGCACCCACCTGCTGAATCTGATCGATCGTGGCCGCTAAGTTTTCAAAGACGAGTTGCTGCGGGAGACGCCGTAAGGCATCGTTCCCACCCAATAAAATGAGCACAACGCGCGGATCTTGCGTTAACACATCGCGCGGAAGCCGACTCAGGGCTGATCGAGTCGTATCACCGTTCTTTCCTTTATTTAGGATAGGGCGATCCAGGCGAGTCGAGAGAAGAGAAACCCAGCCTTTGCCGGGAGATGCCCCAACACCACGCACCAAGCTATCGCCAAAAGCAATGACATGAGTTCCAGCAATTGGAACGACGGGCTCTTGAGTACACGACCCAAACCACAAGGGGGTAAGAAGAAGGATGACCAAAAGACTGGAACCAGGACGTGGCTTTATCACCAAGGATCTCACCTTCTGGTTCTAACAAGGTTGGGAGGCATTTGACCTTCCTACATCCAATATTATCGGTAAAGATTTCACCTTCCTAACAAGAAGGGGGCAGGCCAACCATATGGAGGAGTGTGATCCACGGATGATGGCTCATGTTCATAAAACACCTGTTTCTTGAACAGGTATTTGGGCTGGCCTGATCTGAGTAAACTCAGCCAGTTATGACGCCGCTAAACTCAGGGTTTTATGAACACTGGCTGGTGAAGTGTGGAGGGTCTGAGCGATTTGGCGGATGGAGTGCCTTAGTTAGTCAACGATCAGTTCCAATGCCTTGGAGGAAGGATTCTTAATTAAATAAGTTCGATAATCGTCCACCCACTCACCACAAATTTTCTGTTCAATCTCAATAGCTCCCTTGTCACTTCCAGCCTGAGAAGCACCGCAACCAAATACCTCAGGGGCCACAGTCTTGTCCCTGGGCCTGTCCCCGCAGGAGGATCTGGTCATGCTCGCTTTCGTCCCCAGCACACTCAAGGTGAAGATCGAAAATATCCGACCAGACATACGTGAGCAGGCCATAGGGGCTTTGACCCCCGGCCATATTCTGGCCCGCTAGTTGCCCGCAATAATCGGCATGGCCCCAGTGCTCCACCTGGTGCCGCTTGTTGAAGAAGGGGTCCGGGGAATTGGCCACATTTCCGGCTGCATAGATGTCCGGGTGGGAGGATTGAAGGTACTCGTTGACCACGATCCCGTTATCCACCGCCAGTCCCGCTTGCTGCGCCAGTTCCACGTTGGGCACAATGCC
>JACZVJ010000197.1 GCA_022572725.1 Nitrospinota bacterium
GATGGTCAAAAAGGCCGTCCAGCCCGGCCACAGCAAACTAGGAGGTGAGAAGGCCCGCCGTACTCTGTTCGGTACGTCGAGCCTCCAAACGCCGCGAGAACAAAGCTGGCGGATTTTTTCAACAGGCGTCTGTAAATCACGCAGATGAAACTTGATCTGACCTTTAATGGGTTGCCAGTTAAAGAATAACTCAATACTCATGCCTGACACCTATTATGTGCACGCCGGGTTGGGCTTGGTCCCTGAGGAGCCAGTTCAAGAGCTCCCGAGCGGCACTCCGGTCACATGCTGAGCAGGGTCGGCCCATTGTCCGACCTGTGACCGGCCTAAGGAGTAATGAGGCAAGGTTACTTTGGAAGGTATGGTTTCACTATTTCAAGGACTACGTTTGCCCAAGGAGACCCGAGCCAGGCCAGAAAAGCTAAAGCAATGATGACCTGAACGGTTTTGGAAAGAGAGGCATAATACTGAAAAATGCCAATGACCCCATCCCGTGAGGGCCAATAATGTTTATCCCAAAAGTTTTTCATTTTGCTGCGCCAAACTGCTTTATAAAGGAGGCAGCTTTTAGGACACCCATAAAAACATTGGTTGCCATCTTCATTCTTATGGAAATCAAATGCCTCTTCTTCACAGCGAGGCGAAAAAAATGGATATAATCCCAAGGCCTGGACTGGATAGGTGGGGCCTCTGGAATTTCCAGGTGGGCGCATTTCTTCATGTATCCTTTTGTTTGATAGGCTTGAATTAAAGACAGAATTTCGTGTTGGTTGGAGGAAGATGGATGCGAAAATTGCCCTTCACCACAAAGCCAGGGGTAAGAGGGGTCGAGTTTTGGCATGACGGTATTGTAGCGGGATGGAGGTCTTTTCCAAAACCCCTCCATATTTATTACGGAAAGAATTTCACCTCAAGGTGCGTGATCGACAAACTACCAAAATTTTCTAAGTAGACGGCCTGAGTTTTTCGGCCTAAACCGCTTATCTTTCAAGAGCTTAGTGATGGTCGAACGATTCAAGGTGATTCTGGTCTTTATTTTTTAAAGTGGGACCATGTTCAAATCCTTGATCGCCTGGGAGAATTCCTATTCTTCCATACCCATTAATCCCGACGCTCTCATCATCAGCCTGGCAAGATTGGCTTGAATACCCACTTGTGCCGGGGCCATTCTCGTTAAGGATGCCGCGGTGGCCCCCGAGGGTTTTGGCTATTCGCTATGGCCTGCCTGGAAGTTTGGGCAGTGCGCTCTTCGCAATGGAACCGAAACCCGTCTTCATTGGTCCATTGGAGGTCAGGATAGCACTCAAGCCAGACCAGCCCAAGTAAACCTGCGAGGAAGATGGTGACCAATATAATAAGGTAGACAATATACTGCTCCCCATTAAGACAAAGGGTGCTGGAACTTCGTACAGTGTGGCTGATCAACAACGGAGGGATCAGCCATGAAGCGACGGAAGTGGGATGCGAAGACGACAGCCACCATTATTTTGGAAGGGCTCAAAGGAAAATTGGTGGCTGAGCTGTGCACCGAACATCAGAGCAACCAAGCGCAATACTATCAAGGGCGTGACCAATTCCTGGCCCATGCGGGACAAGCGGTTGAGGTCCATCAGCAGAGCCAACGGGAAACGCGGCTGCAACAAGGAAACGCCAGGCTGAAACAGGTCGTGGGCGAATTGACCCTGGAACTCAAAAAAACCGACGAGGTTTGGGCATGACGCGACGGGCGGCTCCTACGGTCGCGGCACGGAATGCCGCGATTCGGGACCGGATCGAAGCCCTGAAAGCGGAGCATCCCTTTGGGGGCTATCGGCGCGTGTGGGCGTATCTCCGGTTCACAACAGGCTTGGTCGTCCATCGCAACCGGATCTTACGTCTCATGCGTAAACACAATTGGCTCGTGCCCGCGAATCCCCGATTGCGGGCCACGCGGACGCCGACCCGGAGTAAACCGACACTCCATCGGCCCAATCAGTGGGGGGGCATTGATATGACCAAAGTGTGGGTCGAGCCTGCGGGCTGGTTGTATCTCGTCCTCGTCTTGGACTGGTACACGAAAAAGATTGTGGGGTGGCAAGCGGGGACCCGCTCAACGGCTCAGGATTGGCTCCACGCGGTGGAGATGGGGCTCCAGCAGCAATTTCCCGACGGGGTGAAGGAACAAGGGCTGTGCCTCATGAGTGACAACGGGTGTCAGCCCACGGGGAAGACCTTTGCCCAGGCGTGTACGACGTTAGGGATTACCCAGGCCTTCACGAGTGATAACAATCCGAAGGGGAATGCGGATACGGAGCGACTCCTGCGGACCTTCAAGGAAGAACTCGTGTGGCTGCGAGAGTGGCCAAGTCACCAGCACCTGAAGCACGCCTTAGCGGATTGGGTAACGCACTATAACGCAGGGTCTCATCATTCAGCCTTGGGCTATAAAACCCCAAGCCAGTTTGAAGAGGATTATCAACGCAGCCACCTGACTCAGTTCGTAGCCGCTTGACAAATGGGAAGCACTACACCCCGTTCATGGTGTGAGCCACAAGCACATTGCCAGCCATGGCCTGTTCGACGGTGAAACTATCGGAATAGCCATCAGCGGCTCGGAACACGACATCGTAGGCCTGCGAGGAAACCCCAGCTTCATCCAATAGGGTTTTCAGCGAAACCCCTTCCCACTCGGCTGTGCCGATAGCTTCTCCAGCGACTCCATTACCGACGCACTCCAAGGTCACAATTTCAGACTGAGCCGGCCTTTCCAACAGCTCGGGATAGGTCAGGTAAACGGGGATTTCACCAAACCCTTGACCGTGAGCGACCAATTCTCCACGCGCACATCCGGCGGCATGCGGTAGGAGGTGATGTAAAACTCCTCATTGGGTGTAATGGGGGAAACCTCGCGCTGGAGACCGCCGAACAACTGGTTCCACATCCCACCCCAGGAAAATTTTGGAGAGGGGAGGGCGGCCGCCATCGCAAGACCACCGGCCATTTTCAGAAGATTTCGTCGTGACTTAATTTTCATAAAGAGGACCCCATCGCATTTGTACCCATAGTCTTTTGTTTTTCGCGAGCGTTACAA
>JACZVJ010000018.1 GCA_022572725.1 Nitrospinota bacterium
AATCGGGCGAGTATTATCTTGCTTGTACACATCGAGTGAGGCGAAGACACTATGGGAAATGCCGATACCAGAAGCCATTGTTAAGGCAGTCATCGCCGTACTCTTACCGCTCCCGTTTGGGCCGACCAAGAGAGTAAAGTTGGATAGAGGAAGGTCCGCTTCCCTTAAGGTTTTAAAATTCCAAAACTTTATTCGCTTAATCATGATAGGTCTTCATGAGGTAAGAGAACCGTTGCCAGTTTAGCTCAAGGCAAGGATTAAAGCTAGAGAAGGCATAATGCTATAGGCGGGCGAACCTGCCTCTTAATGAAATTCTGGACCTTCCTTAGTTTTGTTTTCCCACGACAGCCGCCTGAGCGTCATATAGTCACGAGAAACAGGGTTAGGCATGAGTATTGACAATATGCGGTCCAACCCCATCCGCACATGACGCCCGGTGTCGCCGTTCGGTTCACAGACTGTATCCCCGACTTTCCGGTGATTACTGCCAGCACTCATCAAGAGTCTTCCGGTTTCCACGCGGACATTGTACAGCGAAGAGCCAGGAGCGGCACGAAACTGGCGAGGTCGTTTGACACAACGGCCATGACCTTTTCGGCCAGGGCTTGGTCTTCGAAGCACTCATACGCATCGTCCAGAAACCCTCCACGCAAGAGGGGATGATGCAGGAACGCAGGTCCAGGTCCCGTGGTGACCTCGAGTGGGTCTTCCGTGACCACAATATGTTCCAGTTTCAGCTCTTCGAACCATTGCGTCACGTGTTGCGCGGAAGGGCGTTCAGCGACATAGTCGGCGAGGGCCTGACGCTCATGCACAAGGTGCCGATGGGCCATTTCGCGATCAATTCGCTGCCAAAGGGAGTCGAAGGTCCCTAACGATGGGAAGGTCAAGACAATCTGTCCCCCAGGTTTCAGGTGGGAGACAAGGCTTTGCAGCGCTTCGAACCGGTTCGGTCGAAAAAACATGAAGGACAGGTTCCCCGTGATGCGATCGAATGATGGGAGTGTGGGCGGAAGCGCGCAGATATCCATACACACGAATTCCAGCCATGGGAGGGCCGAGCCTTGCACGAGGCGGGCCCGTGAGAGTTGGGCCTGGCTCAGGTCCATGGCCAGCACGCGACCCGTTGACCCAACGTGCTCAGCCAGATAGAAGGCCGGAATCCCATCCCCGCAGGCTATGTCTAACATGGTTAATCCGGGGTGCACCTGAAGCTGAGCCAGGAGGCACTCCGCAAAGAGTGTTGACCACGGGTCCTTTTGGGGAAGGGGCCAGGACAGTTTCATTGATCAAGAGATGGGGGGTAGTTCTTCAATGGCATCCATTTTTTCTGGATAGAAGACGACGTGATTTTTGATTTCGGCTACGGACGCGAACGGTGCCTCATAGGTCCAGACGGCATTCTCGGCGGTTTTGTCTTCCACACTGACGGTAAAATACGATGCGTCACCTTTGAAGGGGCAGTGGGTGGCGTGGTCGGTGGATCGAAGATAGGACATCGTCACATCTTCCCGTGGGATGTAGTGCACCGGTGGCAGGGTCCCCTCGCGAAGCACCAGCGCCTGTCTGGTATCCGCAATGACCGTCCCATTAAACGTGACCTTCACGCGATTCTGATTTTTCTCAATGGTGATCGCATGGGGATGGCTGGGCGAGGTCATGATGATGGCTCCTTTCGTGGCTCAACGGATGCCATGGGCTTGCATTATTTCATATTTCCTTTTGACGACCGCTCCTCGTCTTTTTGATCTCCACACGGGCGCTGTCCCACAAGACACTTTCGTTGGGCGCATTGTTGATAGATTGCCCCGGCTCGATGATCTCAGGGGCGTCGGCCTGGCCCCCAGCGTGCCGTCGAGGCAGACCTGATTGTACGCTCCTCCAAGCGCTTTGCTCTACCCCATTTTTTATCCCCATGTGACCTCACGCAAATGTAAGTGCGCATCAGACGAAGAGTCAGTCCGATGCCGAACCACCTTGATTAATTGACCAGTCCGAGGCAGGGTGAGATGGTCTCCTACCTTTGCCACTTTTCCCCCGGCAATCAGTACCTCACCAATGTCTAACAGGGTGTCGATTACCGAACGGTCCGGTAACCCGGTTGGGCGATACGTTTCAAGTTCTTCCAATCCGAATTTCGCGAGCCCCCGGGTGTAAAACCACACTTGCCCGCGCTGTGGTTGGTCCCGCTGTTCAACTTGCACATGGTCTTCAACATGAAACTGCTCCAATCCCCGGTCACGCCAATCTGAAGGATTGTAATACGACGCTGTCCCCACATCATACGCCGTCCCTTCTGTCAGGAGAGTCAGCCCTCTGGCTAATCGAGCCACATGGAGTGTGACATCCGGCTTGTCCTGCCCCACATTCTGAAGGGGATGGACCGTCGCTATTTGTGAATGGCTCCATTGAAGCCTGTCGCGCCACCATTCACTCGTTTCGGTGGAAAGGCTGGTGCTCACCTGGGCCCGCCATTTGGTATGCCCCGCGACAAATTCGGAATGGCTGGCCTGGGTTGTGAATTGAATCTGCAGTGGGCCGCCATAGGCCTGGTTGAACCACGCCGCCAGGAACCCTGGGGGAGGTGGATCGGCATGGGTAAATCCAACTACAAAGGCTGGCAGGGCTCCACTCCGCCCTCCCTTCTTTTTCTTTATTTTCTTCACGTGGTCTCCGTTGAGATTTCGTTCCGGATAAAGCCGGTCGGAGCCTATCTGGTGATGACTACCGGACCAACCCGAGGAGGGGGTTTTCTCTCTCAATTCCCAACTATAAAAATAAAAGCCCTTTGACCTGTTGGCCAAAGGGCTTTCTTCTGGAAATTGGCTCCCCGGGCAAGACTCGAACTTGCGACCAATCGGTTAACAGCCGACCGCTCTACCAACTGAGCTACCGGGGAACGCTCCTTTTCCCGATTCTTTCAACAAGGCTCAGTCAGCGGGAGGCATCATAACACACTTTTGAATGAGATCAATATCTTCTGTCCCCCTCCTCTATTCCTGCCTCCCAGGGGGACGCGGGAAAGAGTGGGGTTTTAGTCATTCGTTTCCACTCCCCAGTAATACCGCTTTCACCGAAGAGGGTTCCGTAAAAATTTAAAACTGAAAATCGGGGGAGTCTTCCTCTCCTTCTTCGGCCTCCGAGGCTCCACCTTCCGAAAGGGCAACATAGTGCCGAGCCCAGGATAAATAAATGTTCCCGCTATCCTTCATGGCATCAGCCCCCTTCATCAGTTTCGCCGCCACCTCAGGGTCACCTCCCGCAATTTCCATTTCCCCGGCTTGACGTTCCATCATGCGGTGGAATTGACTCATGTGGTCTTGAATTCCACTCATGAGTTGTCTGAGTTCCTGGCTCATTTCTCTACCCTACCGGTAATGGGGTCTCACCATTCTCCAGCATAAAAAAGCCCCACGACATGAACAACAGTCTGCCGCGGGGCTTTGGGAATATCCCTGTATGTTTAACCCGAATAGGCTTGGCCGAGCTCAGCCGCTTCACCGGCATTTTCCATTAAGGAACCATCGGCACTGACGGCCACCATGGTTATGGCCATATGCTTGGCCGCATCACAGACTACCATACACAACTCGCATCCCTTGCAGCGGTTGATAATAACCTCTGCCACCATTCTATCTGTATTTAAATCCAGAGTATTCGCCTCAGGGCAATACATAATACAAAGGCGGCATCCCTTTTTCGCCACACATTTTTCATCGGTCACGAGTGCCACGTTATACATAATTCAACTATCCCTTTGTCTTTCCAGTTAGGCTGCAGCTACAGTCAGCTCCACGTTATTCTTTTCGGCCCATTCAGAGGCTATTTCATACGCACGGATTACCGTATCTAAATTTTTCTTTAACAGATGTTCTTTTTTGGCAAACTTCTTTTTAATGGCTTCATCCAAGGTGGCGGTTCCTCCTGAAGCCACAAATTTCTTTCCAAACCGCTCTTGAAGCGCTAGGTCGAGGGAGTTGAGGGTAACACATTTGGTAATTCCGGCCACCGACCCAATCATGGTCATGTTCGTCGAGAGTTCGGTCCCTGCCACTTCTAGGGCAATTTGAGTGCCCGCGATATAAAACACTGCCACATTCAGGTCTTTGAGCCGTTGAACATCTTCCTTGGAGAGCAGTGGAATATCAGAATTGATGATTACCACTCCCTCCTCTTTAATTCCCGAATAAAAGGGCATCGTATAGCTTTTCCCCATTGTGATGACTTGCGGATGAAACACTTCAATCACATCAGGGAAGACCAGTTCGCCTCGGTCATAGATCCGCTTGATGCCAATCCGGCAATAACTTTCGGCTGGGGCCATCCGTTTTTCCGCCCCAAAAAATGGGTTGGAGATCGCAAATTTTCCGTCTCTGGACGCCGCCATGGCCATCACATGAGCAGCCGTCACCGCACCCTGCCCCCCTAACCCTGACATTCTTATATTGATTCGGCTTTTTATCATAAGGGACCCCCCTCGTTCACCACGCTTTCGACGCCCACCTAAGCATTTTGGCCTGCCAACTGCTTTTTCAGGGCAGCTTTTCTTTCTTTCTCCTTTGCCGTCATCTCTGCAATGAGTTCCTTGGCGGGTTCACTGATATATTCCCTATAGGCAAACCGTTCGGTTGGCTTTTCAGCGTCCCGCATCTCCTGTAATCCTTCCATGCTGTTCTTTCCAATTTCGAGAATGCACGGAGTGTACAACTGAAGATAGGTTGGCCCGATTTCCCGAGCGATATAGATGGCATTTTTCACAACCTTTTCTATGAGGTTGGGTTTGCTCACGGTACAATTCACCACATAGTGGCACCCAGACTCCCGCGCAATTTCCGGCAAACGCACTTTTTCAAAATGCTTTCCTATCGGGGCCATCTTCGCTACAAACCCCTTTTGCATCAGTCCGCTTTCTTGTCCGCCGGTGTTGGCGTACAGTTCATTATCAAAGCAAATGGTGGTGAATTTTTCCTGACGGAACCAGGCCTGCAGGGTCATATCCAACCCAATATCCACTGTGGCCCCATCCCCGGCCAACACGACCACATCTTTGACCCTCCCAGGAAATCGAACGGTGAGGGCACGCTTGAGCCCTGATGCAATAGCATTCTGATTTCCAAACAGCGAATGGATATTGTGAATCCCCACATGGGGGAACACCAAGCTTGTACACCCCGTCGATCCCACCATCACCGTATCTTCAGGATTCGGAAGGGAGGCAAGGATATACCGGAATGCCATTGATTCCGGGCATCCCGCGCACAACGAGTGTTCCTCGATTAATTCTTTGGAGGTTCCAATATCTTTCCAGCCACGGGATTCGTTCCCATACGTGGCTTTTTGGACCAAGTCTTGGTACTCAGGCGGCATAATATCAAACATTTCTGGCGCGATCTTTATCCGTTCTAAACTCATTGGGTCCTCCTCTTCATCATTGTCCTAATCAAATTGATGTTTTCCCAGACTCTCAGAATTTTTACTCATCACCCCTCAGCTTCCCCGCCCAGCCATCGCAGCAACCTTTATCCCCAAAGCACCCTTGATGTGCTCGACAATGATCTCAGGCGGCATCGTCATTCCGCCACAAACACGTGGGCCTGTCACCCGTTCGCTATTGGGGATGGTCGCCCTGATTTCCTTCGCCAGCCATCCTGTCACGTTGAACTCCGGCACAATGATGTGCTTGGCATTTTTGGTCGCTTCTCGGATTTCTTCATGGGGCCAAGGACGCAACACTTTGATTTTCACAATGCCCACCTCGATCCCTTCCTCTTCCAACAGGACCTTTGCTTCCCGACCCTGCGAAACGGCTGTTCCCGAGGCAACAAGGAGAACATCCGCATCAGGGTTCTCCACTTCAATGAGTCCATCCAACCATGCAATGGTGTGCTTGCGGGACCTTTCGGCCGCCGCCCAAATTTCCTGCTGCCAACTGGCATGGGTCGCGTAGCTGATATAGTTGCTCTTCATGACAAAGGGGTCCCGCATCATTCGAACTGGGGGGCATTCCATATCCATGCACGGAACAGGAGCCCGATACGGATCATACGGGGGCAGGCACATATCAACGGGCGTCAAATTGACCATGTCCTTCGTGTGGGTCACAAAAAAGCCATCGCAACAAAGAGCAAGCGGAAGATGGACATCAGGCTCTTCAGTCACCATGAACCCCTTCAACATCCAATCATAGAAGTCTTGAGCGGATTCAGCATGCCACACCAGCATCCCCGTATTCATGAGGTAGGAAATTTCCAACGTGTCCGGCTGAATGGACAACGGAGAATTAATCCCACGGCAGGTCACAATCATCTGAATAGGGAGCCTCGCCCCCGCCCACATTGGGAAATTTTCCATCGCCCGCATGGTTCCCGGCCCAGCGGTCGTCGTGAAGACACGGGCTCCACCAAAAGCTGCCCCAGCGCATTGACCCATGACAGCAAACTCACTTTCCCCTCTAAAGTAGTCCCCTATATAGCCTTCGGCAAATAACTCCCCAATGAGCGCTGCGGCTTCACTTTGAGGAGTGATGGGGTAGGCAATCATCACATCGACGTTCGCCCGCCGAATGGCCTCCTTAATGACCTCACTCCCAGTAAAAAAGCAGGGGGTTCGAGGTGCTTCATTCATCATATGCCATGGATCAGCAAAGACTTGACCCTTTTTATTTTTTGTTCCGATAACTGACTGGGTTGCCATGATTAACCCTCCTTAAATAGCGAACAGTGGCTTGTGCCTTGATGGGCATTCCAAACTACCAATGGCCAAAATATTCATTTCCACTATGATAACCGAATTGGCAAGGATTCGATATACTTAAATAGCCGAACGACGAAAAAAAATCCCGTCCGGGAAGCGTTACGTCAACTCAATTTTCAGACGGCTGGACAGACCCTTTCAACTTTCTGACCCACTCAGCCAGACGCATAATCTTGTCGGCTGTCGCATCCCGAAAAGAAAGCATCGCATCTTCATGCCCAGCTTGTGCGCACATCGCAATCGTATAGCAATTCGTCCCCCCTCGAATAATTTTCAAGGAGAGATTGGCTTGATGGCAGTGCACCCCTACAAACATACAGGCGTCAATTTTGTTATGCCAGATGGTAAGGTTAGGATGATTGGGGTTAATTTCGACTTCGGGGTCGATTTTGGGGTACTTCGGCCGATAATCCGGCATAGGAATAAGCATTGGCTTTTGAGAAGGGGTGATGCATTCCTTAATGGTCTCGTACAGGTGTCGAATAGCAGTTGCCTTTTTGGCGGCTTTCTCATTCCATGCCCAAAGGACAAGCGGACCCGGGAAAATTGTAGGCACCTTGGCCATAAGAAATTGACGTGCCGCGGCTTCCATTGCTTCCTCTTCCGGTACGATCCTCCCATTGATATGGCCCTGCCCAGGGTCGGGTAACCGAATTCCCATACTTGCCGCCGACGGGGGAAGATAATGTTCCGGCCCTGGTAAAACCTTATATTGGACCGTCATTTATGAATCTCCACAGTCGGCAACCCTTTTATGGGAATTTCGTAGGTTCTACTCTATTCTGATTTACCGATTTTCGCAACCTCGAAAAAGGCCCAAAGAATGAACCTTTCGGGCTACTACCCCTATTTCCATGAGCCTTTGGCCCCAGAATTTCCCTCCTTCTACTCTACCCCACTACTATAGGGATTTCCCCTATTTTTTGTCAATTACCACTCGCTCAACACGAAACAGCTACGACCCAAAAGGATACATCCTTACGAATAGATCTTAACCAGGGTCAACAGGGGGGGAAAGCCTTCTAAAACCAAAGCCACCGGCACAACCGGATGGAACGTAAGACTGTGACCCAATCTCTGTTTCGCCCCTCCCCCCTTCACTAGCCATCTCACGATGCCATCAAGGCGGGAAAACCCCCAGCCGAAAGGAAAAGGATCGAGTGGGTCCCCATCATATAGGGACGATCGCATAAAGGAAAATTGACCTTTTCCGTCCAATTCTTCATAAAGTTTATAGATCTGCCCAGGGTCTTTAGAGGCCACAGGGTTATCCCCTACTTTGTGACTCTTTTTCTCTTCCTGCCAGTTTGCTTCCAGGGACACAAGGCTTTCGGAACATTAACACCAAATCACATTGTTATAGTCGTCAACCGGAACAACCCTGGAAGCCGTTCAGTGGCCCAGCATTACGCCACTCGGCGAGGTGTTCCACAAGACCACATCCTCCCCCTTGACCTGCCGCACAACGAAACCATAAGCCGACCTGACTATCAGGAGCTTCTGGTTCACCCCCTCCAAGAACTTTTAAAAGCCAGAAAGCTTGCTTCCAAAACTCGAGTCCTCGTGACAACCTATGGGGTTCCCCTTCGGGTCCAGGGTCTCTCCCCTAGTCGAAAGGAAGCAGAGTGGAAGAAAGACGCGGAGGCGTGGCAGAGGGCAGCCCAAAAATTCCTGGAAGACCTTAACCTTGAAATCAACCAAGTCATGGACCAACCCATCCAGGGGGAAAACCCCCTACTACACACTGAAAAAAGGAGACTGTCGGGCGGAACCCCTTACTCTCCTGAAGCCCTTCTCAGGACGATTGCAGCCTCTGTCAAATCGGCCCAAGTCCGTATTCGGAACATAAAGGATCCGCACCGCAGAAAAGAAAAGGAACAAAGGCTCTCTAAAGTCATCCTAAAGATTTCAGGAACATCAGCGCTGGCCAAGGTGCCCTTCCTAACCTTGGCTACCCCAGGGTTGGAGGAAGCAAACATTTCTCACCCCAAGTCCGAGGCCCAAACAGCATCAAATTTGATAACCCTACTTATGGAGATGCCATCGACAGCGAATCGAGGCCTCGCCTATCAATTGGCGCAGCAGGCTTTTGGGATCACAGGCGTGTTGGACTTAGCCATGAGGGAGGCGAAAACCTATACCTACAAGGAGGCCGATGCCAGTGTGGATAGTGAACTAAGCCTCCTGTGGTGGGATAAGGGGTTGTACTCAATCCCCGGGCGAATGCCTAACCCTTTCTATGCGTGGCACCCGGTAAATGGACAGGCTAAAAACCAGGAATCTCTTACTCCAATTCCACTGCTTATGGTCAGCAGCATTGATGCTCCCACTCCGGAATTGGCCAGACAGATGGTGGATTCCGCCATCCTGGCTGAACAGGTGGGTCTATTAGGAAACGCCTACAAAGACGCCAGAGGACTGAACGCTGGCGATTCCTCATCCTATGGATACTACGACCAGGGTCTTCGAGATACAGCGAAATTACTCGACGACCGCACCTCATAATAAAGTCATTTTGGAAAATACGAACAGGCGGCTTAGTCAACGGGGCGAGGCTCCCAATGTGGGGCTCTATGCTGGCTGGTATCGTTTACGGTCCTATGAAGACGCCTTTACCTTACAACACAGGGGCCATTGGATACCATATAGCCTCAGGGAAGGCCATCAGTCTCCATAATCCATCGGAGCGGGGTTGGTGTAAGAATGCTTTGGAACGGGGCATCACCGTTACCCTCGGTCCAACCGGGGAACCGTATTTAGATGTCTGTCCCCCGCCCACAGAATTTTTTGGTCTTTTGCTAACAGGACGCTATTCCCTGATAGAGATTTATTACCTCTCCACCCGTTACATCAGTTGACGCCTGGTATGGTTTGGAGACCCCTTATATAATCCATGGGCAGCACACCCCAAGACGACCTCTTCCGACCTGCCAAGGTTTTCTCCCAAAAACCAACCCCTTGAGGCCTTGCCTAAAGCCCCTTCTGAGTTGAGGTTTCCTAACCCAACCAAAGCAGCCCAAGCCCTCCGGGAACAGCGCCAGCAACTCCTCAATCAGCTCCCTACACTGTTTCGTCGCGTGAACTAATCTTAAATGGCCAGAGTTTCTAACGATGGCGTAGGACACTTGAATTTCACCGGGATGGTCCCAACCGGCGGTAAAATTTTTTGCTCTGAAACAGTTCGGCCCAGGCGGAGGAGCGGTCTACTTTTGAGGGGTTTTCGGCACAGAAGGTCCTGCCACAAATGGCGGGGAATTAATACTTGTATTTGTCTTCTTTAAAAGGCCCGTCTACAGGAACGTTAATATACTCAGCTTGAGTAGGGGTAAGTTTCGTGAGGACACCGCCAAAACCACGAACCATGTGGGCGGCCACTTCTTCGTCGAGTTTCTTAGGCAATACCTGAAGAGTAACTTCGGCGTTGGGCTGATCAGCAAATTTACGCGCATACAGGTCTATTTGAGCGAGAACTTGGTTAGCAAACGAACCATCCATAATACGTGATGGGTGGCCAGTGGCATTTCCCAAATTCACCAAACGTCCTTCCGACAGAAGAATCAGGTGGTCATTGGTGGCCTTGTCACGGTACACCTTGTGCACCTGAGGCTTCACTTCGTCCCACTCCCAGTTTTTGCGCATATAGGCAGTATCGATTTCATTATCGAAGTGACCGATATTACAAACCACGGCCCCGCATTTTAGCGATTGCAACATCGCGGAATCGCAGACATTAAAGTTACCCGTGGCCGTCACCACCAAATCCGTGTGACCCAGCAGGTCCTTGTTCATGTCTCCTACTTGGCCAGTATTGATGCCCTCGTTATAGGGAGAGACCACTTCAAAACCATCCATGCATGCCTGCATCGCACAGATTGGATCGATTTCCGATATCTTCACAATCATACCTTCTTGGCGCAGTGATTGAGCGGAGCCTTTACCGACATCGCCGTAACCGATCACGAGGGCCTTTTTCCCAGCCATCAGGTGGTCCGTCCCCCGTTTGATGGCATCATTCAAACTGTGGCGACATCCATACTTGTTGTCGTTTTTGGACTTGGTCACGGAGTCGTTGACATTAATGGCCGGAACTTTAAGCGTCCCTTTTTCCAACCTTTCCTGGAGGCGATGAACACCCGTCGTAGTTTCTTCGGTTATACCGTGAATCTTGTCCAGCATGGCTGGAAATTTTTCATGGAGCATGAGGGTCAAGTCCCCCCCATCGTCCAAGACCATGTTGGCATCCCAGGGCTCGCCATCTTTCAGGATGGTTTGCTCTAAACACCACTCATACTCTTCTGGGGTTTCACCCTTCCAGGCATAAACAGGCACACCCCTTGCGGCCATGGCGGCCGCGGCGTGATCCTGGGTTGAAAAGATGTTACACGATGACCACCGAACTTCAGCCCCCAGTTCGATCAGCGTTTCAATCAACACGCCCGTCTGAATCGTCATATGAATACACCCAAGAATTTTGGCGCCCTTCAGGGGTTGCGAAGCGCGAAATTTTTCGCGCAAGGCCATCAGAGCCGGCATTTCGGTCTCCGCAATTTGAAGTTCTTTGCGGCCCCAGTCAGCAAGACTGATGTCAGCTACTTTGTAGTCGTTCAAGATTGTCTTGGTCGCCGTGCTCATTATTTTTCCTTGTTAAGTTAAAGTGCAGTTTTCAATGCATCCGCTTACCAAGGCTTCCCCAACATAATCGGAGTTTCTTCCCGACCAAGAGGGTGATATGGGGCAGTTGCAAGAATATTTTATTTCCCTACTTCCCTTCTAAGGATTGGAACCTTATCGATCTTCTCCCAGGTGAATTCTGGTTCACTCCGGCCAAAATGTCCGTAGGCAGCGGTCTGTTTATAAATTGGTCGCCGAAGTTTAAGGTGGTCAATAATTCCTCTCGGGGTCATTGGAAAATGCTTCCGGACCAATTTATCAATCACCTCAATCGGTACTTCTTCCGTCCCCTTGGTATTGACCAAAATCGAAACCGGTTCAGGAACGCCAATCGCATAGGCCAGCTGGATTTCACACTTATCAGCCAGTTTGGCCGCGACAATATTTTTGGCGATATATCGAGCCATATACGAGGCTGAGCGATCTACCTTGCTGGGGTCTTTGCCTGAGAAGGCCCCTCCCCCATGGCTCCCTACCCCACCGTACGTATCAACGATGATTTTCCGTCCAGTCAAACCTGTATCTCCCATGGGCCCCCCTGTCACAAAGCGGCCAGTGGGGTTAATGTGAAACTTCACGGTCACAGGATCAAAAATCCCTTTGGGCATGACAGGATTAATGACCTTTTCCATGAGGTCCCGTTCAATCTTTTTCGACGTCACCTTATCGCTATGTTGCGTGGAGACTACGACGGTATCGACACGGACCGGTTTGCCGTTTCGATACTCCACAGTCACTTGGGATTTTCCGTCTGGGCGGACCCAGGGCAGGATGTTTTTCTTCCGGACCTCTGCCAATCGCTTCGTGAGTCGGTGTGCAAGAACAATGGGCATCGGCATCAATTCCGAAGTCTCATTCGTGGCGTACCCAAACATGAGGCCTTGGTCCCCTGCCCCACCAGTATCCACACCCATGGCGATATCCCCGGATTGCCCCTGAATCGCGGTCAAGACAGCGCACGTTTTATAGTCGAATCCAAAACTCGCATCCGTGTATCCCACTTCTCGGATGGTATCCCGAATAATATCCGGGATTTCTACATACGCCTTGGTGGAAATTTCCCCGGCAACAAATGCCAAGCCGGTAGTCAGAATGGTCTCACAGGCCACCCGACAGAACTTATCCTGAGCAATAATGGCATCCAGGATACCATCAGAAATTTGGTCGGCGATTTTATCAGGATGCCCTTCCGTCACTGACTCAGATGTAAAGAGAAAATTCTGTTGGCTCATTGCCTTTCCCTCATAAAATGTAATGGTTTACATGGCATAATGGAATTTCCCTTCCTAAGACCTAATTTTCGTTGGAGAAAAAGAGCTAAACCCGCGGATCGCTGGAGACTCCTTTATAGAATAGAAATCCGTGGGAGTTTGTCAAACCCAAAATGCCGCTTACCGAAAAAACCCTTGACAACAAAAAGCGCTGAAATGCCTCGTCCAATCGAGAACGGGGTACTCATTTGACCTACGGCAGGATTCCCTATGATTCTTATCGGATTCTTTTCAGGATTTTTTAGTTGGATTTTTAACAGGACCCCTTTGCGCCCCCTATGTCCTATAATTCTCCATTGCTAAGCTCCAGGACCGGTACCGGTCCTGGAGTGTCGCGAGCATGAATTCTTGCTAATTTTGGATCTGCAACAAGGGCCAAACGCCAATGACAACTGGTTCCTCCAAACCATAGGACTGACTGCCGGACCGGTCCTTTACAATGACCCCTTCGAGTTGCATTAGTAGAAACGCCAGTGCTAAAATCCCCCGATTATCCACGGGGTATCGGCACGATCTGTCGCTCTTCACCTAAAATATCTATCCAATAAAAGGGGATTAGTGCACGCTAAGAAGTTTTCCCCTGGAGTTTCGCAAGGAGGCTTCTGATGTACAAGACGATATATATCCCGGTTGACAATTCCGACCATTCCAACATGGCCGTCGATCTGGGTGTGAAACTGGCAAAGGAATTCGGCTCCAAAATTGTGGGAAGCCATGTGTACGCGGCCAAGATGCATGATAAGCGGTTTAAGCAAATGGAAGCCGGCTTACCTGAGGAGTACCACGACGAAAAAGAATTGGATCGGCAGCGTCAAATCCACGATTCTTTGATTACCCGAGGCCTCCAAATCATCACCGACTCTTATCTTGACTACGTCGACAAAAAATGTTCGGAGGCTAATCTTCCCCTTGAACGACGTGCTTTGGAGGGCCGCAATTGGAAAGTTCTGGCTGAGGACATTAATACGAATGGATACGACCTGACCATCATGGGAGCGTTGGGCGTGGGGGCTGTTAAGGATTCCGTCATCGGGAGTAATACGGAACGGGTCTTACGGCGGGTGCGGACCTCAGACATGCTCATTATCAAAGATCTCCAGCCTATGAATGGGGGAAAAATCGTCGTGGCCGTAGATGGAAGCCCCTATTCTTTTGGAGGCCTTAAAACTGGCCTTGCCCTGGGTAAAGCTTTAAACAAGACCGTGGAGGCCATCTCAGCTTTCGATCCTTACTTCCATTATGCGGCGTTTCACAGTATTTCCGGAGTCCTGAATGAAGAGGCCGGAAAAGTCTTTCGTTTTAAGGAACAGGAAAAGCTTCATGAAGAAATCATCGACAGCGGCCTGGCCAAGATCTACCAGTCTCATCTCGATATCTCACGTGAAGTTGCCCAGGATGAAGGAACGGACATCCGGACGACCCTTTTGGATGGAAAGGCCTTCGAGAAACTCCTTCAGTACGTTCGGAAGGAACAGCCGTGGCTCTTGATTTTAGGGCGCATTGGCGTGCATAGCGACGATGATATGGACATCGGCAGCAACACGGAAAATCTTCTTCGAATTGCCCCCTGTAATATTCTTATCTCCAATCAAAAATTCGTCCCACCCATTGACGTACAGGCGGAATATACCATCGCCTGGACCGAAGAAGCGCTTCTCCGCATGGAAAAAGTCCCGGTTTTTGCTCGCGGGGTCGCCAAAACAGCCATTCACCGATATGCGATTGAAAAGGGACATACCATTATCAGTAATACGATTGTCGATGCCGCCGTCGGGGACATTCTACCCAAAGGCGCCCTAGACGCCATGAAAGCTCTCGGGGGACAACTGGATGCGGCTGGAATTGACCGAAACAAAATGCAAGCTGACGAGGCCGTGGCCAGTGACCTCATGGGGTCGACTCTCAGCGGCATGATGAATCAAATCGTCGAAGAAAAGCCTTCGTCGGATCGTCCAGCGGTCAGCGCCAGTACCCAGGCCTATTTAGATCGAATGTCTCGAAACTATTACGTCTGCAATGGGTGTGGCTACATCGGAAAAGGGGATGCCCCGGTCAAATGTCCTATCTGCGGAGGAGCCGGAGACGGATTCAAAATCGTTGACAAGAGCATCTTTGAGGCAGCGGCAAAGACTGAAGGGACACTGGAAACCCAAATGTCCTACGATGACGTTCCCATGCAATGGACCAAGGATGCAAAAGAAGCTATCCGGGCGGTTCCTGCCGGGTTTCAACGAAGGCGAGCCAAGGCTAAGATTGAAAAATCGTCCCGCAAGCTGGGCATGACCACCATTACTCTGGCATATGCTGGTCCGATGATTCAGGAGGCAGCTTCCGAGGAATACACCCCCATTTTCGCCAATAAGACCCCTTCCTCTTCAGATGCTGACACCCAACACCAACCGGCAAACAATGGAGACTCGCAAAATCGTGAGGAAGCTTCACCCTATACCTGGGAGCCGGACGCCCTTCAGAGGCTGGAACGGGCTCCCGAAGGTTTCATGCGAGATTGTACCCGCGCGCTTATATTGAAACACGCAGAGAAGCTTGGGACGACCTCCATCACGCTCGAAGTGGCGAATGAAGGCATCGACCAAGCCAAGGAGACCATGGAAGAAGCGATGAAAACCGGGAATCTGAAAGAGATCGTTGCTCGCCTGACAGGTGTAGGTGCGGGGTCAGGAGCAAACCCCAATGGGTAAATCCCTTCCAGTCCTGAATCTCCAATTACATGAAAGCAAGCTTGACGTTCTCGAAAGCCAAGTCACTCAGTTTTCGACCCCTTCCCGCATTCCCCAGGATGGCCGGACCGTCGATGACTTTAAGCCCTACCTCATTGCTTTAAATCTCACCAAGCGGTGCAATCTCAAATGTGCGCATTGCTATTTGGATGCCACCACAAAGGCCGGTGGAGGCTCCGATGAGCTCACAACTGAGGAATGTTACCGGTTAATCCAGCAAATTGCTGAAGTGAATCAAGGGTGCCTCCTGGTCATCACCGGGGGGGAACCTCTGGTTCGTCCTGATATTCTTGACATTGCCCGCCACGCCGTGAGCGTTGGGCTCACGGTCGTCTTCGGGACCAATGGCATGTTGATCAATGACCGGATGGCGAAAGACCTGGTGAGCATCGGGGTCATGGGGGCGGGTATTAGCATTGATTCGTTGGATCCAGAAAAACACGATAAATTCCGTGGCCTTCAAGGAGCATGGAAAGGAGCGGTGGCGGGAATCGAAGCCTGTAAACGAAATGGGCTGCAGTTTCAGATTCATTTTAGCGCCCAGCCGATGAATTACCGTGAACTCCCCGATGTGGTCGAATGGGCCCACCAAATAGAAGCCCGCGTCCTGAACGTCTTTTTCATGGTCTGCACAGGTCGGGGGGAGGAACTCACGGATATTAAGCCCGAACAATACGAAGAGGTGTTGACCTTTCTCATCGACTGTCAGGACAAATACAAGGACATGCTGGTCCGAGCCCGGTGCGCACCACACTTTAAACGATTGGCTTACGAGAAAGACCCCAACTCACCAATCACAAAGGCTCAGGGGTACATGGGTGGAGGGTGTCTGGCGGGAACCAATTATGCCCGGGTCACACCAAATGGTGACCTCACCCCTTGTCCGTACATGCCTTTGTCAGCGGGTAACATTCGCCAGAATAGTTTTAAGGATTTATGGGAAAAGTCCGATATTTTTGATTCATTCCGCTACCCACACCTCAAGGGTAAATGCGGGGAGTGCGAATACAGCGAGATTTGCGGGGGATGCCGCGCGCGTCCCTACGTGGACCACGGAGACTGGTTGGACGAAGACCAGTGGTGTTTATACACACCCAAAGGAGGAGAAAAGGTCAAGGTGGCCTTCAACGTTCCAGAAGAAACCTCGGTGGTGTGGGACGAGGCAACGCAAACACGCTTGAACCGGATTCCCTATTTCTTGCGCGCGATGGTGAAAAAAGGTGTGGAACGCCACGCCAGCGAACACGGCATCCCGGTCATTACGGTGGAGCTCATGGAAGAGCTCAGGAAGAAGCGCTTTGGGAGCGAGAAGCCTGTGTTTAAATTTTAATGAGTGCTCTCCAAGAGTTCCTCTCCGACGTCAATAAAGTCACACCGATTCTTGTTCATTGGTTGCATCTCCTGTCCGCCATCGTGTGGATCGGTGGCTTGGCCTTCCTGGTGATGGCTGTCACCCCTGGCCTCCGCACGTCGGTTCCCAAAGAATTCATCAAACCCATTTGTGACACATTCTATAAACAGTATCGCCGGGTGGTGGGAATCCTCTTGGTTGTGATTTTATTTACTGGGGGGATAAACCTCCACTACGTTGGAGAACTCATGGTAGCCCAAACAGGAACAGGGCTGACTCACAACGCGAAATATCTCATCGTGCTTTTCATAAAATTGGCCCTCGTCCTGGGAATCCTGACAGTGTTTCTGTACACCGTGATTTTTCGGACCGAGCAGACTGGAGAAGAGACTCCAGAAGAAAAGGAGGAGCAGGTCGTTGAACCGATCCCTTTTCAGCAAGGCGCCCTGTGGATGGGGGTTTTTATCATCCTTTGTGCCGCTACAATGAAACACCTTCACACATAAATTCTCCACCCCTAGTTCCTGCAAGCTTCCCGTGATTCCAAGCTCGACGGTTGGCGGTAACCGTCTTCCAAAGCCCTCTCTCGTTTTACTAAGCACCCATCCATCGGGGAATCCCCCCTGATTTCTTGTCTTGCCAAATAATCGTATGGTACTGTCCCACTGAGGCAGAGAAGGTTTCCTCAACGTGTGGCCGAGAACCATCCTTGCCGGACGCAGCCGGATCGGGATCATCTAACTGGTCCAAATTTTGGTCTACCCAGCCTGCCAGCTACTTTCCAAAGCCATCCTCAACCCAGTACGGTTTAGGGCACCATTCCGAACATCATGAGGAAAAGGCCAGGGCACCCAGAACAGGCCATCCCACCGGGACTTGAACAATCGCTCCCTTTGCCCGTGGTCTCAATCATCGGCCGGCCGAACGTGGGAAAATCGACCTTGTTCAACCGGGTGTTCGGCACGAGACACGTTATTGTGGACGACACACCGGGCGTCACTCGTGATCGAATTTATGCGGAGTGCACCTACCAGGGCTGTCGATTCAAGTTGGTTGACACAGGAGGATTAGACCCCTCCGCCACAGAGGGGATGCTAGGGCTGATTCGACAACAAACCCAAATGGCCATTGCTGAGGCTGACATTCTTCTCGTCATGATGGACGGGCGGGCCGGCCTCACCCCGCTCGACCAGGAAATCATCAAACTTCTCCGCGGGATGACAAAGCCCATCTTTTTTGTAATCAACAAAATCGACAGGCCCGAACCTGATTCTCTCTTGGCAGATTTCTTTCAACTGGGCCGAGATACGCTGTACCCGATTTCTGCCGAGCAGGGGATTGGGGTTGATGAACTGTTGGAAGCCATCATTCCCTTATTGCCTAAAAGCGAAGTGTGCGAATCTGATCCCACCTATCCCCGCGTGGCCGTTGTGGGCCGGCCAAATGTTGGAAAATCGACCCTGGTCAATACGATCCTGGGGGAAGACCGAGTCCTGGTCAGCCCCACACCTGGGACGACGCGGGATCCGGTGGATACGCTGGTGAATATCCAAGGACGCCACTACCTTTTCACCGACACCGCCGGAATCCGGCGTCGAGGGCGAATTGAACGAGGTATCGAAGGCTACAGTGTGGTCCGAACCCTTCGGGCCTTGGGCCGATCGGATGTCGCCATTCTGCTTTTGGATAGCCTCGAGGGAGTGACCGAGCAAGACACCAAAATCGCCGGACTGATTGCGAAACAAGGGCGGGCGTGTATTCTCCTTGTCAATAAATGGGATCTCCGCAAAGGGGAGCCAGATGCGCAAAAGCAGTACCACCAGGACATTACCCGGCGGTTTTCTTTTATGACCTTTGTACCGACTCTTTTTGGCTCAGCGATGAAGCCCCAAACCATTGCGCGTCTCTTCACGAAGATCAACGAGGTCATGACAGCCTTTACCCAGCGAGTTCCCACCAGTCGCCTCAACCAATTTCTGCAACGCGTCATTACTGAGAATCCCCTACCCATCAAAAAGCGGCGCCCGGTCAAATCCGTGTTTATAACCCAGGTGGCCACCAAACCTCCAACCTTTGCCCTGTTCGTCGGCCAGCCGATTGAAGTCAAGTCAGCCTACACCCGATACCTTGAAAACCGTCTGCGAGACTCTTTTGGGTTCGAAGGAACCCCCATTAGAATTCTCGTTCGACAGAAATAACCAATAGAAGGACACGTCTCCATTAGAGATCCAGCCAACTCGTTTGGACTCTATCCATGCTGATCGAATAGAATAACTCACCATGAACATTCCCATCCGCTTGCTTCTTTTGACTACACTCCCAGCGTGGCTGGCGATCCCAGCCCCTGGTTTCGGCTCGGGTTCACAGACCGGAGACCAGAGCAACGGCCAAGCGATTTACCACCTCCATTGTGAAGCCTGTCATGGCGAAAATGGGAGGGGCGATGGCCCCCGAGCCCCATTTCTTGCCCCGAAACCGGGAAACTTCGTTTCGGCAGCGACCTCTGCCAAATCAGACGAAGAACTGCTGGAGATCATCGCAAACGGCACACCAAGGACGTCCATGAAAGGGTGGGTGGAGACATTCACCGAACAGGAACGCAGGGACGTGTTAGCCTACATCCGCTCCTTTGTTCGCTTCCAACCGCGTTCACTCACCCCACCCCCTCCAGGATCTCCCCAATAAGCACCCCATTTCAATCCATCACCAAAGCCTGAAATGCCATGGGGCACGCACGCCCAAGATGACTCCTCAACCTTGGCCTATGACCCTTTGAAGGTACCCCCCTATGTCTTGGGAACAGGCGTCCCCCAAGTAGGTTTTTTCGCAGGTCCCCTAGGCTGAATTTTCAACTATTATTTTGGAAGGAAAGGTGGGAATTCCTCGGTAAAAGAGGAAAGGGAGAAATCCAAACTACCCAGAGGTTCTCTTGGTACCACGCTCTATACAGGAAAGCTCTGAAAAATAGTGCACAAAAGTACGGATCCCGCCTGAGGCTTGCCCCCAATCATAAAACTCATTGGGGGCATGGTACCCATGTTCGGGTAGGCTCAAGCCCATGAAGAGAATCGGGACCTTCCACGCACGTTCAAGGAGGGAAACGGCCCCGATTGAGCCCCCTTCCCGAACCATCGAAGGATCCTTCCCAAATCCAGCCCGAACCGACCGTTTTAACGCTTCCGCATATGGACCTTGTACGACCCCTTGAAAGGGCTCCAACTGTCCATCGCTGCTCACGTGAATATCCGGGTTGCGTTCTTTGATGAACCGTTTCAGCAGCTTAAAGATTTTACCCGGTCGTTGATTGGGCACGAGCCGCATACTGACCTTGAGTTCTCCAAATGGCGGCACAATGGTTTTGACGCCTGGCCCTATATGTCCCCCAACTAAACCATGGACTTCAAAGGTCGGAGCAGCCCAAATGCGTTTGATCAAGTCGGCTCGGTCTTCTGTCCGAATGGAGTGGAGTTGGTACACACGCTTAAATCGGCTCACCTCAAAACCCGAGGATAAAAATTCCCTCATTTCCCGGGCTGCGGGATACACCACATCGTCATAAAAACCAGGAATCTTCACTCGGCCGGTTCGAGCATCCACACAAGCCTGGACCGCTTCACACAACTCTGTGAGCGGGTTCCGTGCTCCACCGCCGACGAGCCCTGAATGAACGTCCGTCGTCCCGGTTCGGAGGGTCAAACGGGCGGTCAACAGACCACGGAGTCCGGTAGAAATCGCGGGATGATGTTTGGAAACCCAAATGGTGTCTGAGACCAGCACGGAATCCGGTCGAGGAACCTGGGGTTTTTGAGCCAAGACCTCTCCGAAGTGCGGGCTGCCAATTTCTTCTTCCAGCTCCCATAAAAATCTGATGTTCAGGGGACACCCCTGCTCAACGGAATAACGACCTGCCAGCAGAGCTGTGAGCGCTGGGCCTTTGTCATCGGTGGTGCCACGTCCCCGGTACCGGTTGCCCTCCCGAAAAAAAGAAAACGGAGATTGCCTCCATTCAGGCTCCTGAGCAGGCTGCACATCCAGATGATTGTAAACGGTGACCGTCGGATACCGGTTCCCCATGTGCCACCCACCAGACACAGTGGGATAACCTCTCGTCCCCACAATCCGGGCCTCCGCGCCCAATCCGCGCAACATTTGGGCAGCGAGCTCGGCGGCCCGTCGAACATCACTGGCATAGCCCGGATCCGAACTGATTGAAGGGACTTCCACGAGTTGAGCGAGCATATTCTCAAACTTGGGGCGGACCTCACGGATGTAGCTTTCCAACAGAGAATTACGTGGAGCCATGGTTTAGCAATTTCCTAACCATTTGGAGTTGCCAGGCAGAACGCCTGAGGAGACTATCCGAAATAAAAAGGGACCGGGGCAAAGGTGAGAATAAAGATCGCCACCGCCCCCCAAGCCACCCAAATGCGACCCCGGCCCAGCTCCGTTCCGGGGTCAATGACCGGCGGGTGAGAGATACCAATTATTCCGGCCAAGCCGGCCCAAAGAATCCACCCCGGCCACCCCCATAAACCCAATACCAGCAGGATTGGAATAATGGCAAACGCCACCTTTCGCTGCCGGGGCCCGAACAACGCATACGCCACATGCCCTCCGTCCAACTGGCCAATGGGGATCAAATTCAAGGCGGTGACAAAAAAGCCAAACCAGGCCGCAAAGGCAATGGGATGCAACACCACTTCATGACCAGCGGAAATTGGGCCAAAAGTCAGCCACGCAAAAAATTGAAGGAGGAGAGGTTCCCCCAGGTGTAAACCAAACACGCCTCCCTTCGGAACCACTGTCGAAAGAGATAGCCCAATGATGAGGGCGAAGACGGCGACAACAAATCCTGCAATCGGCCCAGCCACTCCAATATCAAACAACGCTCGACGATTCATGATGGGGGACCGCAACCGGATAATGGCGCCAAAAGTCCCAATAAATTGGGGCGGTCCGGGAATGAAGAGCGGGAGCGAGGCCGGCACTCGATGGATCCGGGAGAACAGATAGTGGCCGAATTCATGAGTCACTAAGATACCCAATAAGGTGCCAGCGAATGGAAGGCCTTGATACAAGGACCCAGGGTGGTTCACCAAAAAGTCCCAAGCCCCTCGAACAGGCTCCGTATTCACTTGGTACGCCCCGGCCCACAAGGTCGTAAATACCGTCACCAAAAAGAGGCCGAGGGGAAGCAACAGCGCCGAAGCCACACTTGGCGTGGGGGGAGCCGGATGCTCCCAAGGAGGGGGCCACTCATGCTGGTGACGGGACAAATCCCTAACCCGAGGATCCTGCCCGTGATCGCCGTCCCATTCTAATTGTGGTCCGACCTTCTCTTCATCCATTGGAATATTCTCAAACCGAACTAATTTCCTTATGTTCCCCTCTCCCCCGTGAGGGAGGTTTAGAGGAATGGGACATTTCTAGGATTGGCGATCGTCTCAGAGGACATTGCGGATATCGGCGAAAAACCAAGACCCTTAACCGAAGGGATTGTGTACCACTTCTTCTTTTACGGTCGTTGCGGGTCCATGTCCCGGAAGCAAAACTGTTCCGTTCGGAAGTTGCAAGACTGACTGGCGAACTGAGTCTAAATGCCTGGGATAGAGCGAAAACGGATTGGAGCGCCCAATCGAACCAGCAAACAGGGTGTCTCCCACGAAACAGAGGTCTTGCCCCGCATGTTGGAACTTGTAACAAAACCCGCCTGGTGTATGGCCGGGAGTCGCTACACATTCAACAGTCAGGTTCCCCACGGAAATAGTCTGACCTTGCGAAGGTACAGAAAGCGTCTCCCGAGGAGGCTTCCACGGCAGCAATGGAAAATCGCCCTCGCCGAGATAAACGGGAACGGGCCATTTGCCCAGGATGCGATCCAAACCACCGGCATGATCAGCATGCCCGTGGGTAAGGCACACTCCCCTCAATTGAAGACCGCGCTCCTTCAACACGGTAAGCATGGCACCAGCATTATAGGCCGTATCAATCAACACAGCCTCTTGTGAGTGTGAGTCGTACAAGACATACCCTTTCACCGCATACCCCCCAATATCCCCCACTACCGTCACCACCAACCCATCCACCCAGTTTGGCGAGGACTCAGGAACCCAACCTTCAATCGTAATTTCCGTTAACGGCTTTGTTTTGAGTTGAAGGGCACACCCGATGGCTTCCACTTCTTTCGCTGAGGGAGGACGAGACCCTTTTTCTAAAGCTTCCAGTTCCTTATTGGAAAGGTCCGCCTTCTGAGCCACCTCGGCAATCGAGTACCCTTGGCCCATTCTCGCCTTTTTCACAATGTCACAAAATTCATCTTCCAGGGTCATAGAGATAATCAGATCAGGTCACGCCAGGCCTGTACCATGGCAGGGTCGACATCGACAAGAACCACGGTTTGCAGGGATGTAGGAGTAAACTGACGAATCTCCTCAATCATTTTCCCAGCGGCGTCGTTGGGCAAGACCCGGCCTACACCCGTTCCCATGCCGGGTACAGCAATCGAGGTGAAACCTTTCTCATCTGCTAACGTCAATGAGGCTCGCGTGGCCTCGGCTACATTCTCAGCAGGAATGCGCATGGCTGGCTCCGGCATGGTGGGAGCATGGATGATGCCCTGGAACTTCGTCCGCCCCCCAGAGGTCAACACCGCTTGCCCCACAGGAATCGGGGCCTGCCTCCGAGCCTCGTCTTCTACCTGAGAACCCGCAGCGCGCCGAATCACCCCCGCTACCCCACCTCCCATGAGACCATAACTGTTCGCCGCATTCACGATGACCTGAGCATCCACCTCGAGCAGGCTGCCGTGGACAACCGAAATTTCCAGTTTGTCTCGTGCCATGCCGTCCTTCCTCTTTAAAAAACTCTCAAAAACACCCTTGCGGTGGATCACCCGATTTCAAACCTTGGGATGGGCAAGAGGTTGGTTTTCGCTAAAAAGATCATTCCCTAACAAGGGAGACCTTAGCAAAAGTCAAAAGACATAGCTAGATAGGGAGAGGCTCATAAAAGGGGGCAGTGATCCTGGAAGGATGAGTGGAATGAAAGCCCGGTGAAGGAGAGAAGTCCCTTCAGGCCATAGCCATTTGACCCTTTTTGAGTTTGGGCGTGATCTCCGCTGGTGAAAGCGGTGGACTCAAAAAATAGCCTTGGATAGCATCGCAGCCTCGTTCTCGAAGGAATTCGAGCTGGGCCCTCGTTTCGACCCCCTCGGCAGTGACCTTAATTCGCAGGCCGTGGGCGAGCGCGATCATTCCGCTTGCAATCGCGGAATCCGCTTGACTGGCGGGAATGTCTCCTATGAAGGATCGGTCAATTTTCAAGGTATCAATGGGGAAGCACTTGAGATAGCTCAGGGAGGAATATCCCGTACCAAAGTCATCGATGGAAATCCGGATCCCCAAATTTTTCAGTTCTTTCAATCGGCTGGTAGAGGCACCATTACTTTCAAAGAAGAGGCTTTCTGTGAGCTCAAGCTCCAGAAATTGAGAATCCAGCCCGGTCTCTTTAAGAATTCGATCCACGATTTCAACAAAGAATTTCTGACGGAACTGCCTTGCCGAGAGGTTCACCCCGACCGTCGTGAGCGGGAGTCCCGCTTTTTGCCATTTCTTGTTTTGCTGGCACGCGGTCCGTAACACCCACTCTCCAATCGGGACGATCATCCCATTTTCCTCAGCCAAAGGAATGAAGTCATCAGGCTGAATCAAGCCACGGTCCGGGTGTTTCCACCGCAGAAGGGCCTCCATCGCAATGATGCGGCCGCTTTTCATCTCAACTTGCGGTTGGTAGTAGAGCAGAAATTCCTCTCGCTCCAATGCCCGGCGCAGGCTGTTTTCCAAGGCCAGATGCTGAGAGGCCTTACCGTTCACTTCAGTGGTGTAAAACCGGTACGTATTTCGGCCCTGCCGTTTGGCCCGATACATGGCCATATCAGCATTTTTGATGAGGGTTTCCGGATCTTTTCCATACTGAGGGTAAATGGCAATGCCAATACTGGGTGTGATAAACAGTTCCTGATCTTGTACCGTGATAGGGAGCGCCACGATTTGGAGAAGTTCTTGGGCTACCCTCGTGGCATCTTGAACTGTCCCGATTCCTTCCAAAATCACCGTAAATTCGTCCCCTCCCAATCGCGCGACCGTATCGCTCTTCCGCATGCGAGAACGAAGCCGCTCGGCTACCACTTTGAGAACCTGATCGCCGACATCGTGTCCCAGTGAATCATTAATGATCTTGAAACGATCCAGGTCCAGGAACATCAGCGCCAAATGTTGGCTGCTCCGCTCGGCACGCGCTAAGGCTAAGGATAGGAGTTCCTTGAACAGTGTGCGATTGGCCAACCCGGTCAGCGCATCATATTGCGCCAGGTACGCCATTCGCTCCTCCGCCCGTTTTCGTTCAATGGCATACCGAATGGAACGCTCGAGCAGGGTCGCGTTGATCTGCCCTTTGACCAGGGAGTCCGCCGCGCCAGCCTTAATCGCCTCAGTGTCGATGCTGTGATCAGCCTGGGCGGTGAGTATGATCATAGGGGCTTTACACCCGTTGTCAATGGCCTCTCGAAGGAGTTCCAAGCCCGTCCGTTCGCCCAGCCGGTAATCAAGCAAATACACATCATGGACGTGGCGCTTGATGGTATCGAGCGCTCCTTCATACCCGAGGATCCATTCCAACTCAAACCGCTTCCCTTGGGCTTCGGATAGCAACTGCCTTGTCACGACACAATCTTCCTCTTTTCCGTCAACCAACAGCACTCGAACTGGCCCGCTATCCATTTCAGCCTCCGCTTCCCTTGGCCGTATTTCCCGCAATGGACTCTTTAGAGCGACCTTCTTCATCGCCGGCATGGCCATTCCCCGTCTTTAAGACCTTAGATGGCTCAATCTCCTTTGAAATAAAGAGCGAGCCATCCTTTAAGGCACTGATCCCATCCAGACAGACCAGGAAACCTATTGCGTCGTCTAAGTCTTGGCGCAAGAGTCATACCGTTTGCCAGCAGTATCACCTATGTTTGTCTTAATGGCTTATGTACTTGAATTCCTTGATTTTTAAATACTTTACTTTTCCATTTTGTGCTGGGAGGGTAGGCAAAATTGTTTCTACTACTCGTCAATTTTTTGCCCTGGTGGGTTTTTTGACACTGCTAGCCCTCCCTTGTCTTAACTCCTCCCGGGAATTTCATAACCGACCGGGGGCCCCAAAAAAGACCAGCGAGGCCCAAAGGGTGTCATGAGGAAGAAGCAAATGGGTCAAAAGCCCGTGGGGGCGGAATCCGCAGTGGAGGAACTAAGGAAGACTTGAATTGAGAAAAGACGGGGTAGGGATTTTCTAAAAAAGGGGTAGAACCCAAAAGGATAGGTGAGTTATCTCAAGAGGGAAATTCTCATGCGTGAAAAATGGAAACGGGAGGAGCAGCACCAAGGAGGAAGGAACCGACATGTTCCAATGAGGGCTTGAGGGCGCACATCGTGGGGCCTCAAGAACTCAGATCCTTGTCCTACACATTACCAGGAACATGTCTGCGACCAATGTCCGTGAGTCCCAACTACGGCCCTAACTGCAAGACGACTCTCTGTCCCCCCATCTACCTTCAGAGCCCTTTTCCCGGAAGGTTCATTGCGCATTCCAGTTGGAACTCCACTTCGGAAACCCTTCACGGGTGTCCCAGCTCTGAAAATTCTGAAGGATAGGCGCGTCCGGAAGACCATTTCGCAACCCAAACCCCTCAGCATTCTCCTAGGAATGGATGAGTCGCTACTCTTGATTGGGCATGGATAAAATTGGCATGGAATAAATCTCGGGAGCAACCAGCAACTCAGGCCAAGAACTGGGATCATGAAAATTGAGAGATGGGGGTTGTTCTCTGAGGGAGCGTTGTTTCAACGAGCCATCCCCTTAGTTTCGACTTGCAAGAATGGCCAGTCCCAACGCCTAGGATGACCACAACAATTACGATGCGAAGGATAACGTGCGGGGGGGAATTTACCCAACCGTTTCCCTAAGAATGGCCATTTCCCCTTCCAGGCCCTTCCCCCTTTCATCACTTCATCCCAAATGCTCGGCGGAAGCAAGATTCTCATCGTTCCTCCTTCTCTAAATTTACTTCACAAAAAGCCAGGCGAGCAGGCTTCGCGACAGATGCTCCTAAAGATTATTCGGCTTGCAGGGAAAAATACTTGTGGACTAATAGGGTGGCCGCCTGGCATGCGAAAAAGCCAAAAAACAGGGCTTTGCACTTTTCCTCTGGTTTTTTCAAAATACCAGAGGTTCCCGTCCAAAAGATTGAGATGGTCCGATTAGGCTCCTTTTGGTATTCTTTTACTTGCGATAAAGAACCACTTCTGTAAACTAGGGGCCATTCCCAAAATATAGAAGGGGTTAAGTGGCCTGAAAAAATCTGGCATACTCGAAAGTGTAGAACTTAAAAATGTCGTGCCCGAATTTGACTCTCCCATCAATTTGGCCCGCGCTGCATGACGGAGAGGAATTCCCATGCACATTTCCGAAGTCCTGAAAAAGAAACACCCGGCAATCAGTTTTGAATTTTTTCCGCCAAAGACCGAAGCTTCATCCACAGATTTATTTCAAACGATTCAACATCTGGTGCCGCTTAAACCCGCCTATGTAAGCGTCACCTATGGGGCAGGTGGCTCCACGCGGGAATTGACCCATGATCTCGTCGTCAAGCTGCAACGTGAAACCAGCCTCACGATTGTTTCTCATTTAACTTGTGTGGGGTCCACCCAAGATGAAATCTATCAAATCCTAAAAAAATATGACGAAAGCGGCATTCAAAATATCATGGCCCTGCGGGGGGACCCCCCTAAGACCCAGAAACAATTTGTCCCCGTTCCAAACGGGTTCCCCTACTCCGCCGACCTAGTGGCTTTCATCAAAAAACATTTCCCCAACATGGGCATCGGGACAGCGGGGTTTCCCGAGGGCCACCCCGATACCCCCAATCGGTTAACGGAAATCGAGAATTTGAAAAGGAAGGTGGATGCAGGCGCAGACTACATCTGCACACAACTCTTCTTTGACAACCGGGATTTTTATGACTTTTGTGAACGCTGTGAAATCGCAGGTATTCACGTTCCTATCATCGCAGGGATCATGCCGATTACCTCCAGGAAGGGGATGCTCCGGATGGCGGAACTGGCCTTAGGTGCGCGATTTCCGGCGAAGCTGTTGCAGGCCATGACTCGTGCAGACAGTGACGACCATGCCGAGAAGGTCGGCATCCATTGGGCCACCGAGCAGGTCATGGATTTGATTCATAACAACGTGAAAGGAATTCACTTGTATACACTCAATAAATCCAAGGCGACCCTCCACATTTACGACGCCCTTGGCATTCAAACCTTTGATACGCTTCAAAAACAGGACTGACCGCCTCGTCCGTGAGCAAATCCCGCCCTGGGACGAGGAGGGGAGATTCCACGGGACAGGGAACCGGTTTCTTAGTTTCGGTTTTTAAACCCTAAAACGGAATCAATCCATTGACCTCGGTTATCATCTACCCTCATCTCATCCTTGGTGCGATCAAGGGATCTCCTCACTGACCCACACGTCCCACCCCATTCCTTCCCCATAGACAGTAACCATGCCTTCCGCATCAGCATCTGAGTACCGCCTGAGATTTTTAGTGGGTTACCTGGCAGCTTCATGGCGGGGGAGGTCTTCAAATCCTCAAGAAAATTTCTTGAGAGGCAGAATCTTGAACCAGAATCTGTACCAACACAATAAAGTAGAAAAATCTTCAATCCAGGCTTTAACAGTGATACTCCTCAACCCCCGTTTGCAGAAGTTCAAATTCCTAGAAAGGCCCAAGGACATGAGGCTTATGCCCCCCACTTCTGCAAAGCAGTTCGTCATAGGCGTGCCGCCCACCCATGCATCATGAAAATGGGGACAGGCACCGGCGGGGACTGTCCTGATCAGGGACTGTTCCCCTTCTGTGCCGGAGCCAGTCCCCATTTTCTGATCAGGATAAAAGTGATCCCCGACGCAGGCCGTTTTCACCAGCCGGCTAAAGTATTTTTAGGACTGACCGATATGAATGCCATAAGCCGGTATCCGCCCAAATGGGCACGAAGGGGGACTGAAAAGGAGGATGAAACATGGCTTTAGCAGGAATAGCTGAAAATACCTTCATCGAAGTTACCGCTTTCCTAGGAACATCCGCTTTTGCGGCCAACAGGGCCAAAGGGGGTGGGCTGGAACAGCTTCAACCAACTCAGCTTGAAGACCTCAGGAAAATCGATCTTGTCAGCCTTTCCGACAAAGCGTTGCAGTTGTCCCGGGAAGCCCTCACACCAGAAAGTCCAGTCGAAGAGACTAAACAAGAATAAACCAGCCCAGCCCATCATAATCCCTAAGTACGTAAATCCTCATTCCAGTGTAACTCCCTGCCCCACTCTGTAGGGGCAGGGGGGATTCTCCTCTGTTCTCCACGTTCATCCCTGGTTTCCACTCCCGACTCGGTGCCGGCTAAAAAGTGCGACCCACCAATATAGGAATAATCGAACCCCTTACCCGTCCTCCTCCCTTTCAAGGCCGGAGGGAAGGGTAAGCGGTCCTATTTTCTGAAGAGAGCTCCCTACAGAAACCCGCCCTGGATTAAGCAAGGCCCCAGAAGCCCCGATGGAAGAAGAAAAGGGAAGCTGAGATCCAGAGAAATGATTGACGAGCTCTTAAGGAAACCTTGACGGTTCTGGCGTAAAAAAAATTTAGAGAGGGACCACCATGGATCACCGGACAAAAATGGCTGACCGGCGACGGTATGAGAAGCGTGGGGTGGCTGTGAAGGCCAGTGCTGAGGGGCGCCCGCTTTCAGAGTCGGCAACGACTCGCCTTCATAAGCAAGTCCTGAAGAAATACGGTGAGGGTTGGGAAGTGGACGCAGTCTATCCAGGGTCCATTTTTGATTCCCCACAGTCTGTCGAAACCAGGGAAGGCCACATTGTCATGTTTAAACGACGAAGGCAGCTCCGCGACGAATGAAGAGCGCATTCATTTTATGACCAAGCCCTATTCAGCCATTGAAACCTGAAACAACAAACCTCCCTCTTCATGAAAAATTGAGAGCGAGAAACCACTAGGGGAAATGTGGTCCCGAAGGGGGTAGTTTTTGTTCCCTGATAGCATCTCACGAACCACCGACCCTCGGCCCTCCTTTGCCCTAGTCCAAATATCACCCTTTGCCCGTCGCCAACATGTACCCAGGGATACCCCCTATGCCGGCATTTTCATTTGAGAGAAATCGAAAAACGACCGATAAAGTTGATATGCCTGTTCCTTTCCTGACCGTTAAAATGGATTGCATGCCTTACGATCAACTGCGGTTGCTGGATGCGTGGGAAGCCTGGGGGATCCCTTTAGACCAACAATGGGAATGGATCAGGCAGTTATTCGGACCGGCGTGCATGAATGATATGGAAGATGTTCTAACCGGCCAGGCGCGGGGATCCGCCAAAGAAGAGGAGAGCGTTCTCACCGCTTAAAGAGCCTCAAATCCGTGCAGGTCGGGTTGGCATCCTAAAAGAATCCCGCTGGAACACTCACAGCCACTAACTCTTTCTACCCACCCTGCTGAGTTTTCTCAACCTTAGCCCAGGTATCCCGCAAGGCGACGGTGCGATTGAAGACCAGCCGGCTCCCAGAAGAGTCCACCGAATCCACACAAAAATAGCCCTGCCGCTCAAACTGATACCGGCTGCCGGGGGCAGCCCCGGCCAGGCTTGGCTCAACCTGGCAAGATGGTAAAATCTCCAGGGACCTGGGATTCAAAAACGCCCGGTAGCCCCCGCCTTCCTTGTCCTCACCAGGGTTGGGCTTGATAAAAAGATAATCATACAAGCGGACCTCCGCCTCGATGGCCTTAGCGGCCGACACCCAGTGCAAGGTGCCTTTGACCTTGCGGCTGGCTTGGGAGGAGCCGCTGCGTGTCTCGGGGTCATAGGTACAGCGCACCTCGACGACCTCGCCAGTTTGCTCATCTTTCACGAGCCCCACACATTGAATAATGTAGGCGTAGCGGAGACGGACTTCCTGACCAGGCGCCAACCGGAAAAATTTTTTGGGCGGGATCTCACGAAAATCCTCTCGCTCGATGTACACGACTCGGGAAAAGGGAACCTTCCGCGTCCCCATCCCGGGGTCCTCCGGGTTGTTGACTGCTTCCAAGTCTTCCACTTGCCCTTCGGGATAATTCTCAATCACCACCCGAAGAGGCCGCAAAACGGCCATCACCCTTGGAGCACGCCGGTTCAAATCTTCCCGGATGAAGTGTTCGAGCAGCGCCATTTCCACCACTCCATCCCGCTTGGCGACGCCGATGTGGTCGCAAAAGTTTCGAATCGCCTCTGGCGTGTAGCCCCGCCTGCGCAACCCCATGAGGGTAGGCAGCCGAGGGTCATCCCAGCCGGTGACATGTCCCTCTTCAACTAACTCCAACAGCTTGCGCTTACTCATGACCGTATAGCTGAGGTTCAGGCGCGCGAATTCAATTTGCCGGGAATGACACCGGGCCTCACATCCATCGAGCATCCAGTCGTACAAGGGACGGTGGTCTTCGAATTCCAGAGTGCAAAGGGAATGGGTAACCCCTTCAAGAGAATCCGACAACGGATGGGCAAAGTCGTAGGTCGGATAAATGCACCACCGGTCACCGGTCCTGTAATGGGGCACCCGCCGAATGCGGTAAAGAGTCGGATCACGCATGTTCAAATTGGGAGAAGCCATATCGATTTTCGCACGAAGGACGTACGCCCCATCTGGAAACTCTCCGGCTCGCATCCGCGTGAAAAGATCCAAGTTTTCCTCCATCGACCGGTTCCGATGGGGGCTCTCCGTCCCCGGTGCCACCAAGGTTCCCCGGTTCTGCCGGATTTCCTCTGCCGTCGAGCCATCCACATAGGCCCTCCACTTTTTGATCAACACCACGGCGTACTCATAGAGTTGCTCAAAATAGTCCGAGGCATGGAACAGGCGTTGCCCCCAATCGAAGCCCAGCCAGCGCACATCGGCTTGGATCGACTCAACATACTCCACATTCTCCTTGGTGGGGTTGGTATCGTCGTATCGTAGGTTGCAGAGCCCTCCGGGGGTTTCCTGAGCAATGCCAAAATTCAGGCACATCGACTTCGCGTGTCCGATGTGAAGATAGCCATTCGGCTCCGGAGGAAAGCGAGTCATGACACGCCCTCCATGCTTCCCGGCCTTCACATCCTGAGCCACGATCGTGCGAATGAAATCTAAAGAGGGAGGTCCGGGTATGGTCATCGTGCTATCATGGTACTGAGAGAGGTCGCGAATTCTACCGTGAGGTAGGGGGTTTTCATTTGTCGGGTTCCAGGGTTTATAACAAATTTTTCACCTAATGGGCAGGCCAAAGGGCCCAGCTCGAAGCTTGGGTGCTCTAACCATGACCCAGGATGAGAAATGATCAAGTGCTCTCCCTTCAACAGCACGACTCAATCTTTTACCAGAAAATCACCCACCCAATTCCGTTAAAACTTCCATTGACAATTATTTTTCCCTTTGTTAAAGCCTGAACCCGAGGGCCCTTTCGGACAGGGAGGGTTTTCCGAAAGGTCTTCAATTCACGGCTCTTCCGAGCAGGGACGCTCCGGGAGAGCCTTTTTTTGTGGAGGGTCCTTTCCCCAACCAGTTTGCTCCTAAGGAGACTTGAAGGTCCCTCGGGAATAAGAAACTCTACCCGAACTCGGGGTTCAGGACGGCCAGAGCCAAGCCGCTCCGCGAACGCCGCTCGAGTCCCCATGAAGCGGCGAAACCAATTTGGTGTCCACCCGATCGGAAAACACCCACCTCCCCCATAACGTGGGGACATTGCGATACAGCCTTTCCAACTTCGACAGCCCCCCTCCCAAAACAATAACGTCTGGGTCCAGAATGTTGATGACGTTGGCCAAGCTACGGGCCAGCCGGTGTTCATATCGCTGTAAGGTTTTTTCTGCCTCGTCTTCTCCGCTCACTGCACGAGAATTGATTTCATGAGGTTGAAGGTCCTGGCCGGTCGTTGTTCGATATTCTTTGCGGAGCCCAGGGCCGGATAGAAAGGTTTCAATACAGCCAGCACGGCCGCAGTAACAGTCAGGGCCGGGACGCTCCTCGTCTTCGGGCCAGGGCAGCGAATTATGCCCCCATTCCCCGACGATGGCATTCGGACCCTGCAAGGGCTCACCCCGCCAGCAGACTCCTCCGCCCACGCCTGTCCCGAGAATGGCGCCGAACACTAACCGTGCACCCGCTCCGGCCCCATCGGTGGCCTCGGACACGGCGAAACAGTCAGCGTCGTTCGCCAACCGAACCGGACGGGTCAAGCGCTTGGCCAGATCTGCTTCCAGTGGCCGACCGATCAGCCACCCCGAATTGGCGTTTTTCACCAGCCCCGTTGCGGGGGACATCGTCCCCGGTATCCCCACCCCAATGGTGGCCTGGATTTCAAAATCCCTCTCGATTCCCTCCACTAATTGGCCGACGGCGGACAAGGTGGCTTGATAGTCTCCCCGAGGACACTCGATTCGCCGGCGGGTGAGTTCCTCACCGGACTCGGTCAACAGGATCGCTTCAATCTTGGTACCACCGAGGTCTATGCCAATCCGCATTCGTGACACTGCCTTAACTGTTCAGAAAATGGGGACTGACTCCGCCTGAGCCTGTCCCCATTTTCCTCTCCGAAGGGCTTTTGCCCCTGCATGCGGAATCGGAGCTTCGGCCCTGTGCCTACGCGCCGACGCACGTCGACGTGCGGGGAAGTCAACCCCAAACGGGGGCAGTAAGAAACGGGGCGTTTTTCTCATGCATGGGTAATCCGAGGGGCCATGGCGTTCGGAAAAGAACAAAGGGATGCTATTCCCCCATGGGGACACGTTTAAAGTCAAGAATTTGTGGAGAATGAACCCAAAACCGGAAGCGAGTCGAAATGAAAAAGAGGGGAGTTAAATTGAGGACAAAAGTTAGGACAAAGGATAATTCATGGCTTTTAATTTGAGGTGTCTCCGCTCGAGGGTTCGAACCATCCGACTTAACACCCTTTCAGCAATTCTGGCATCTTCTGAGGTGATCGCAGAAAAAAAGACTCCCACCCGATTCTCCCGTAAATGCCGCACCACCCCATCGACGTTAATTTCATCATCCCCAACGGAGAGCTTGACCTGGACTTTTTGTTTAACCTGATAGAGTGAAACCTTGTCTCGGGGCAATGCCAGGAGGACGCCTTGAAGGCTGAGATCAACCACTTTGGCCGCTAAGAATTGCTCTTCCTCGATAGCAAGCCCTGCCTCTACTTCGAGGCCGATGGGCACCTGAACACGTACCCCCGCACGTTCTCCCCCTTTGCTCAACCCTGTCGTGGAATGGGTCTCATCTTTCATGTTTTGCCACCAGAAGAAAAAGATTGATCCATCGGAAGGTAAGCCAGGAAACCATTTTTGCGAGCGGTTAAGAGTCCAAATCCACCTGCACCTGCAAATATCTTGGGCAAACCGATGAAGGTACTGTCCTATTGGGCAATTTCCCTCCCGCCGGAGAATAGAGTTCCATTCATGAACTCGTACCGGTAAGAGTATCAATCGGCACGAATTCGACAAAACTTAATTCGACACAACATAAGAAGAAAAGCACGAACGGGGACTGTCCTTGGCAAATCACCAGAATAGCTCCTCCTCAACCACAACGAAGAGCATTTTTGCCCAAGAGGCGAAGGGGAGGATTATATCCCATTCAATTGTTCCACCTAGGTGATTTCATGGAAGAAGACCTGCGGACTTTCTGATAGGGCATGGTGCTCGCATTCCGGTTTTGTAGGGGATTTAGCCCGGGCTAAGAGACCACGCGAGGCTCCGGATTTCTGCAGATTTTTGGCACTAGGTCAGGAGGAAGACTCCTAAAAGACAGGCAGGTTCCACCTTCACCCCTGGTTGTATCCGATTAGATACCGAGCCAGGCTCAATCGGAGACATGTTGATGGTCTCGATTCCATATACTTCCACTTACAACAAGCTCCATCCCTTTGATTTTCTGAACCAAAACAGGTGCTTAAAGCCTCCTTCGTTTGAGTGAAAGAAAAGCCTCCCCTGTTTGGCATTTGGATTGTTTTAAGATTCAGTGGAGGAAAAAGCTCTAGATTCGTGTTCAAGCAGCACCACGAAATCCCAACCCTTTCTGTACCAAAGGGCCTCATACGAGTCCATCGGGTGAACAAGTGATGTTCAAAGCATCCATACGCGGTCTTTTCGCCTGGCCCCAGAAAATCCAGGAATCCCCACCGCTACCGGCCGACCCGGTTGAGTCTTCACCACCCGTAAGGATTCTCCTTGTGGACGACGAAGAGACCAACCGGAAATTTTTACATCTCACCCTTGAGCGTTACGGGTATAAATGTGCAGAAGTCGAAAACAGCTCAGCGGCAATCCAATGGCTCAAAGAAAACGAGGCCGATCTTATGATTACGGACATATTCCAGGGATGGGTCCGCTGGGAGAATGGATGGCGTATACCCATACCAACCGGCCTGGAATACCTTGAAAAGCTTGCGGCAAGCCCCTTGATACTTCCACCTACCATTATCCTCAGCGGAGCTTTGCACTCTCACCCAGCTTATGGGGCCCGAGCCCTCAAAGCCGGCGCCGTTGCCATTTTGGACAAACCATGTTCCCTTTCCCACCTTTTAGCTACGGTAGCCCGTGCTACCCAGTGCAATACAGATTTTCCCCACCGAATCAGGCAGGATCAATCCCAGCTTTAATGGAGATTTCCAAGAAGGTAGCCGGGAAGGAACCAGGGATAGCCATGAAAGAAGCGTAATGTCCGAAGTCTTGACTGGTCGCGGTTTCGCATTCTAGGCCGGTGGAGGAGAGCATCACACCCTCCGTCAACGGAATTAAGAGGAGGCTAGGGAGGTTTTACAAGACGGATTAATCCCAAGCATTGGATACAGAATTGTATCCAAGTAGATACAATCTTATGTTTTATTCAAGAGTCCGTACCATTTTAAAGTTTGAGGTCTTATTAATTTTCATAGTGAAAACAAATAGTTGTGTGATATTGGCCAAATTTTCTCCTCTTGGAAAAAAGTTGGCATTTAGGTTGCAGAGATATCATTCGTAAACAACAAAAACTGGGTATCAATGTTAGGAGGACAGCCATGGCGCTCACAGTAATCAGCATTGGAATCTCCACAACCCTTGTAGCGTTGGTGGTTCTCCACCGGGTCTGGTCGATTAAACCGACCAGGGAATCCAAACCATCCCTTTCAGCTCAAATTTACCGTTTGTGGACGTGGAACGGTAATAGAAATCACCACCAAATTTTTCGAGAACCAGATGGTGAGGGAATTTTGGATGGAGTGGCTACGGGTAATACTGAGGAGCCAAAAGGACAAAACCGATAGCCCAAAACCAGGTAAACCCATCGGATTGGAACCTGTCCCAAAACTATCCGAAGGGTGGGGGGTAAATCCATTGTCAGAGAAAAGAGGGATACTGGCCACCCCATCACGTGATGGAATACGGGTAAACCCTCGACGGTCCCCGACCCATTGGCCCCAACCGATGGCCTTCTCTCTGGAGGAAGTTGGTCCGGCACCTTCCGCTGCGCATAGATCCCCTTCTGCATAGCTCGCCGCCACAAAAACTGACCCGCATGGCCTCCGTTATTCCGGTATCGAATTGCCATAGCCTCCAAAACGAGAAAGGTTCCTTGATCGTTCCGCACGTAAGTTCCAGGAGAAACGATCGAGGCCAGATTAAGTATGGCTAGCCCAATCACCCCAACTGGCGCTTGCCCTCTAGGACGCAGACATACAACTTATCGGGCAATGAGCTAGGTAGAGACCTTCCTTGCAAGGGAACCCGGGATTCTAAGAAGGCGGGAAAAGAAAGGGAGAAAAGATGAGACCCTAGGGAGAGAGAAAAGGAATGGCTGGGACTACTGGACGATTTTAAAACCCTTAGGCCAGAAAATCCGGATGTGGATCTCAACAGCTTCTTGGCGACTTGAGGGCTATTAACGATTATTATTTGGGGTGAGTGACGGGTCTCGAACTACTTGCCAATAGGGTCCAACCCCGCCACAGGCGCATGGTTACATGGATTGACGCGGACAGGAATAGACCAAAGTGGGTCACCTGTCCGCAAATCCGCAACCCAGACGCAACCTAATCGTTCTACGTAGAGCCATGGCTTGTCGGGAATGTACGTGACGCTACCGGCGGTTGCCGCCTACGGCAAAGCGGTGCTAGGCTGGGTGATCGCCGCCTTCACCGGCGAGAACGGAGGTGCTGAGATGTGGAAAGTGGTGATGCTGGTGTGTGGGGTGTGCGTCTTGCTGCTGGTAGGCTGTGCGGCTGCGCCCCAGTCCCAAATCGACCAATCCCCTGACGACGCGCTGCTCGATCACGGCTTGCTTGGTCCGGTGAAGCAAGACGGCTACGGGCTTGGTGTGCACCACGACGCGACAGGGCGACCGTTTCGTTGGGTGCCACAGGGTGAACCGGCTAATTTCAGCGACCCGCTGCTGGATGTGACGCCGAACGCCTACGGTCCTGGCATCGGCATGGATCAGTACGGACGACCAGTGCAGGCGGTGCCGTTTCAATAAGCCGATGCCGAGTTAAACCAACACCCGCCTGACGTGCCCCAGTGATCGCAACCCTTTCGCAGGCGTCTGCACCTAACTCCGGCGACCCCCACCTC
>JACZVJ010000198.1 GCA_022572725.1 Nitrospinota bacterium
TACCGGTTGGGGGCAATCCCTCATTAATACAGAGTTCCCTGTTGCGGAGGTTTACTGGGTTCGGCCAAAGGAGACCTCCTCTCCTTCACTTGCTCGAACAGGCGGCTTTCGGGTGGTACAAGTTCACCACACGCCTTGGGGCAAGCGTCAAGGAGGATATGGCCCAATGCGTTCTCCACAAAAGCCGGCTTCCGCTGCGGTACGGGTTGAAGGACTGAAGAAGGGGCAACCCTATGAAATTGCCTATCGGGCTGCGATTCCCAAGCCCGACCCTGGATTCAAGAACCCACCAGGGGGATTTGGGGGGGAGTATGGGGATCGGCTAGGGGACATCGACGAGCGAGCTTGGGCAGCGGCCGAGTTGTACAAGACGACGGGAAACTCAAAGTACCATGAGTACTACCTAAAGTTTGGTGTTTTGAACTTCGGATGGGTCAATTTCGAACACGTCCAACGATTGGCGGCTTGGGCTTATGTGACAACCAACTATCCGACAAAAGCTGATCTCCATCGACAAGCGAGAAAGATGTTCATTGCGGGTGGCAAGGGGCTCATTGATCGGGCCAAGGCTTTTGCCTATCGCCAATCAGTCCGACCCGGCGGACAATCCACTCGTGCCCATCCCCCCCTTGGGTGGGGAATGGCCGGCACGGGCAACGAATACCCCCTGGGTCTGATGAGGGCCTATTACCTCACCGGCGACCGGATTTTTCTCGACTGGGCCTTGACTAATTGGGATGCTCAACTGGGAAACAACGCCTTGTCAAGAAGCTACATTACCGGGTTAGGCTTCAACCGCGTGAAACGCCCACTTCATAAGCCTTCATTGGCTCTAGGCGTGGATGGTCCCATACCCGGTCTGCATATACTTGGCCCTTCAGCCACCATCGCTTTTGCCCGTTCCATTAACCACAATTCGTACCCGGAAAATAAGTTTTATCCGGATACCAGGAAATTTATTGATGAGCCACTTCCCAATATCAGCGAGCCAAGTATCGACCGGATGGCCGCTGTGGCCATGTCGCTTGCTCCCTTTCTCACCAGTCAAGGCATTCAGCAAAGCCCGTGAAAACCCAACAATTCCTCCAATCACGCATGTTCAGCCTCGTGAAAAACGAGAGCCTGCCCTCTTTTATCTGGGGAATCTTGTTGGCCGGCCTTCTTGTGGTGCTCTATCAAGACACGTTCTATGAGCTCATGCACCAGTGGGATACCAATATCTATTATGGCCACGGGTACCTCATGCTCCCTTTAGCGGCTTGGCTGCTCTGGCGTAAACGAGTCACACTTCGGCAACTCCCAACGGGTTCCTCATGGTCAGGTTTGTTCTTTCTCGTTCCCGGCTTGGTCCTTTTTGCTGTGAGCTTCCGGGCCGAGATCATTTTTTTACAAGGCTTGTCTTTCATCCTTGTTTTAGCTGGGGGGATCCACACTCTGTGGGGACGACGGGCGCTGAGGGAGGCAACCTTTCCTCTCTTCATCCTGATTTTCATGCTCCCACTTCCTTATCTTCTGCTGGACCCCATTGGCTTCCCCATGAAACAGTCGGCAGCAGGCCAAGCCACCTCCCTCCTCCAACTCTTGGGGGTTCCCGTTTGGCAGGATGGAGTTTACCTGCATCTTCCTAACTATACCTTAGTCGTCGAGGATGCCTGTAACGGTCTCCGGAGCCTGATTTCGATAGTGACCGTCAGCACGGTTCTGACCCATATCATCCTGCCCCACTACCGGGATCGAGTACTCCTCATTGCGGTGTCGGTGCCCATCTCACTCGGGGCGAATATTGTCCGCATCGCCATGACTGCCCTCATGGGCTATTATGTCAGCGATCAATTGGCGCAGGGGTTCCTCCACGAACTCTCTGGGCTTTTCGTCTTTCTCCTCTCGTTAGGGGGTCTGCTTGTTGTCGTGAGGGTTATTCTATGGAGAAGAGAACTCGTCATGTTGCGGTCATTATCTGCCTGATGCTCGCAACGTTTCTGCTTACTCATACCCATTTTTTGGCAAATCAACCTCGTGAGCTTTCTGAAAGTGTTCAAGGAGGGGCCAACTTTGACCGGGTCCCAAGAGCCATTGAGGGGTGGGTGGCCCGAGATGTCCAGGTTGATGAGAAGGCCTTCACCATCCTGAAGCGAGATGCCGATGCCTGGATGGTCCGCGAGTACCGCCGGGATGGGGATGTGGTTCTGCTTTCCATGGTCATGGCCACGGATCAGCGAAAACTCTTTCGGGTCCATATCCCTGACATTTGCCTTCCAGCCCAGGGATGGTCTGTCATGGATCGGAACCTTCAGGAAATTCCCCTGGGGCCGAGCCGGTCTCTTGTGGCCACTCGTTTAATGACTAAGAAGGGCAACCTTACCAGCCAAGTTCTCTATTGGTTTACCTCTAATACCCGGGTGGTGGAGAGCAAGATTATTCACCGGCTTCTTCTCGTCTGGGACGGAGTCATGGGCGAGCGGACCCCGGGCACCCTCATTCAGGTCATGAGCCCTGTACGAGGGTCGAATCGAGAAAATGTTCAACAGCTTCAAGCGGATTTCATTGAAATGATGTTCCCGTATTTCCCCGAGATGCGCGGCCTGCGGCAGAGCGCGTAATAGAAGGTCCTTCTCACCCACTTCCACCTCGCCGAAATTTTGACCTCTCCAGCTAGATTCATCCTATCTCCTCGTACTATCCCTTCCACCAAAATCTAACTCTTCTCAAATTCCCCCTACGTCAAGATCCCTTATCCCTTTTTGAACTGGGAAGCGGATTTCTCTGTGCCCAGAAGAGCCAGGAGTGCTTATTTTTAAGGTTTTTAAAAAACCGGCGGGGAGGAGAATATATGAAAATTACTTATACCGTAGGATACAATACAAGGCTCTGATCCCGTCCTTCCATGTAATCTTTTTTCCTTCAGCCCGGGTTCGGCGGCTGTAGGAGATCGGCACTTCGCAAATCCGCCACCCTCCCTTTCCCACCTTTGCCGTGACTTCGGGCTCGAACCCGAACCCATTTTCTAGCAAGGTCATACTTTGAAGTACTTCCCTTTTAAATACCTTAT
>JACZVJ010000019.1 GCA_022572725.1 Nitrospinota bacterium
TTCCACTGTTGCCACACATCCCCTTTTTGGGTAGTCGAAAGTCCTGGACGCCCTAATTGTGCCATAACCAACACCCTCCATATCAATATTGGTACGAATGGTGTTGCATTGACCAGTTGAACTCAAGGGGGCCTTCTTTGCAATGTTTACCCTGAGTCCTGCCTTCGCCCAGGAGGGAGGCGAAGGGCAAACAAACCGGTTAGATCGCATGGGCGACCGAATTGACCACCGCCTTGACCAGAGAGGGAATCGAATCGATAACAGATTGGACCACCGGGGAGATAGAATGGATAGACGGTTGGACCGAAGAGGAAACCGAATTGACCGGCGAATGGACCACAAGGGTGATCGGGTCGATCGGCGGCTTGACCGAAGGGGAGACCGCATCGACCACCGGCTTGATCGGAAGGCCGAGCGAGCCCGGCAAGCAGGTCTTGACGGCCTTGCCGACCGCCTTGACCGCAAGGGTAACCGAATCGATCGGCGGTTGGACCAGAAGGGCGATCGAATTGACCGGAGAATGGATCGGAGAGGTGATCGAGTCGACAGGCGTTCAGACCGCCGTGGAGATCGAATTGACCATCGGATGGATCGAAAAGGAGACCGAATCAACGCCCGCATGGACCGGCGTGGGGACCGCATATCCCACCAACAGGATCACCAACGAGGTCGAGCAGGTATGGGACAAATACCCCAGCGCCATCGAGGTGGCCGAAAGTGAGGGCTGCTGCAAGCAATGGGCAATCCCTGTATGATCAACGGGGTTGACGGTCATGTGGGAGGCCAACGACTCTGGATCAAACCCAGGCACTGGATCATTTCCTGGCTGGCGTTGAGCGTCGGGCTTTCCGCATGGCCGAATTGGCGACTCGTAACCGAGACGAGGCATTGGACTTGGTTCAGGACACCATGTTCAAATTAGTCCAACGCTATGTGGATCGGGACGAGTCGGAATGGGGACCTCTGTTTTATCGAATTCTTCAAAACCGGATTCAAGACTGGCACCGCCGGAATTGGGTCCGTACCCGCTGGCGAGTCTGGTTTCAAGAAGACCCTGAGTCCGAAGAGGGTGAAGGGAACCCCATAGAACACATTCCCGATCCCACCATCCCCGACCCAACCGACCAAATTGCAAAAAAACGAGCCGCCGCCGCACTGGACGGGGCGCTGCACGAGTTACCGCTTCGGCAGCAACAAGCCTTCCTGCTAAGGGCCTGGGAAGGATATGGTGTTGCCGAAACGGCTCGATCCATGGGGTGCTCGGAAGGGAGTGTCAAAACTCATTATTCACGGGCCGTCCATACTCTCCGAAAGCGCCTAGAAGACCACTGGCCATGAGCGATCAGGAAAACGACCAGGCATTTGTCGCATTTGCTAAACAACAACTTGACCAGAGCGTCGAGCCTTTGGATTCTGAAACCGTTACACGGCTGTGCGCGATGCGGTACGAAGCCCTTCACAGCCAGCCGCAACGAATTCCTTGGCTTTGGCCGGCCTCAGGCCTAGCCACAGCCTGTACAGCTATTCTGGCTTTGGTCCTTTGGTGGTCCGGTCCCACCGAAAATGGCCACCTAGGAGTGGGGGGCCTGGTTGAGGATCTGGATCTCCTCGCTGCAGCGGACAACTTCGATCTCTATGAAGATTTGGAATTCTATAGCTGGCTGGCGGAGCAGGATCAATCCAGCTAGGTGGCTGCTCATGGGGTGTGCATTGGTGTGCGGCGCCGCAACGGTGGAGGCCAGGGAAGACTCTCCCCCATCAGGGCCAGATCTTGAGTTCCTGGAGTTTCTGGGAAGCTGGGAAACTGAAGATGGGCAATGGGTCAACCCCTTGGACCTGATGGACCAATCCTTCTCCGATGTGGAGGGAATGCCCACTCAAAATGATCCGAGTGATCGGAACCGGGGCTCCTCCGTTCCAGACGGGGACTTAGGCCAAACCACCGAGGGAGATCCTTTCCCTGAATCGAACCCCCAGCCAAAAAGGGAGGGGCCATGACGAAACGAATCCTCCTGGCCTTGCTATGCCCAATTCTGTTTGTCATCCCATACGCACCAGCCTGGGCGGAACCGGACCCCTCTGGGATTACCTGGGACCAGCTCACGCCGAAGGAACAGCGGATCCTCCAGCCCCTCAAGGAAACCTGGGATCAATTGCCACCGGCAAGGCAGGAACGCATGACGAAAGGGGCTGATCGGTGGGCAGGCATGACTACCGAACAACGGCAACAGACCCGCGAACGATTCCAAAGGTGGAAGCAAGTACCTTCGGAACAAAAGGAACGGATTCGACAACGATTTCAAAGATTTCGCCAACTCCCCACGGAAAAACGCCGGATGCTTCGCCAAAGGCGGCAATGGTTCAAAAGCCTCCCGCCCGAACGCCGCCAAGAACTCCGGCAACAGTGGCGAAAGATGAGCCCTGAAAAGCGCCGGGAGCTCCAGCAACAGGGGCGAAAGATGACCCCCGAAAAGCGACGGCAACTCCGCCGCGGGCCTGGCTCCGATCGACCCCATAAGCGGCCGCTCAAGCGACCACCCCCTCACCGCCCCAATCGAGGCCGGTAAACCATCACAAGGTCTATTTTGGCGGAAACCTTGTAATCTTGACGGGGGTGTAGGAAAGATTCGGCCCGGTCGAAGACCAAGAGGCCAACGTATGCTTAAGCCAGTTGGCATCGTCCCGTCTGGGGAAGTCTTGTCGATAGTGGGCCCCTCGGCTCTCCTCCCTGGCCAAAGACCCGGCCACGATCGTTTCCGCAACATCGAGCAGAAACCCCAATTCCTGGGCTTGGATGAGGTCTGTATTAAACGTTTGCCCCTTATCCCGAAGTGTTAATCCCCTTGTCCGGTCCTTGAGCAACTGAATGGTCTCTTGAGCATTGGCCATGGAAGCCCGTGTCCGGAAAATGCCCAGGTTTTGATTCATCGCCTCACCCAACTCGCCCAGAAGCTCCCAAGCCCAAACCTGGCCCTTCCTGCGCACCAGACGCTGAAGTCGGGATTGTTCATCCCGTAGGAAGGAGCCGGAGGGATTATGCCAATTTACGGTCTCCGCATACTCTCCTGCCCGCTGACCGGCCCGCCGCCCAAACACCACCGTTTCCAAAAGTGAATTCCCACCAAGGCGATTGGCACCGTGCACACTGACACAGGCGCACTCACCCGCCGCGAACAGCCCCGCAATGTCGGTCTCGGTCCATTGGTTCGTGGAGACTCCCCCCATTTGGTAATGGGCACCCGGTCGGACCGGGATGGGGCTTTCAACAGGGTCCACCCCAGCAAAATCAAGGGACAATTGCCTGATCTGGGGTAACCGCTCCAAAATCCTCTCCCGACCCAAGTGCCGAAGGTCCAACAACACGCAACCTTCCACCCCACGCCCTTCAGCAATTTCTCGACCAATCGCCAAGGAAACCGTTGAGCGGGTCGCCAGCTCCATCTGCTCCGGAGCGTAGTGTTTCATGAATCGTTCGCCAAGCGTGTTGAGCAAGTATCCACCCTCCCCACGTGCGCCTTCGGTGATGAGGATACCCGTGTTCTTCAAGGTGGATGGGTGAAACTGGACAAACTCCATGTCTTTCAGAGGTACTCCTGCCCGGTAGGCCAAGCCCATTCCGTCACCTGTGTTGATGACGGCATTGGTGCTGGTCAGAAACACCCGGCTACTGCCCCCGGTCGCCAATATCACCGCCTTGGCACTCAGCGCATGAAGCCCGCCGTGGAGAATGTCCCAAGCAATGACCCCGCGACAGACCCCGTCTTCCACCATCAAGGCAGTGACATACCATTCCTCATACACCTTCAACCCACGCTTCATGAGCTGCTCATACAGGGCATGGAGAATGGCATGGCCGGTACGATCGGCTGCATAGCAAGCTCGGGGAAAGCCGGCTCCTCCAAAGGGCCGTTGCGCAATTCGCCCTTGATCGTCCCTGCTGAAAATGACGCCCATTCGCTCCAATTCCAAAATGTCGCCAGGGCCCTCTCGGCACATCGTTTCAATTCCATCCTGATCCCCAAGGTACAGCCCACCCTTCGTGGTATCGAATGCATGGGCATCCCAAGAGTCCTTGTCCCCGAGCGCGGCATTAATCCCACCTTGAGCAGCAACGGAATGGCTCCGGACCGGGTGGACCTTGGAAAGGACCGCAACACTGAGGTGGGGTGGCGCGGCAAGAGCGGCCCTCATCCCAGCCAACCCGGCTCCGACGATGAGAATGTCATGATGTATCATGCGCAGTGAGTTCTCCTGAGCAACCCGTTCATTGCCCTTGAATTACCACATTCCAGTGGCCTTTACCCACTTCCGAAATCCCTTCGCAACTTTGCACAAATCCTCGGAGCATGTTAACCTCTCTAACCAGCCTGACTTCAACTGCATAGAGCTGCCAACATACACATCAAAAGAGACCCTGTTTTGAAGTCGTGAAATTTCCACAACAGGCCTCCACAACCCACCTGGTGTTTTAATCCGATCGGAATTATGCCGAAATAAAGGGAGAACGCGGGATTTCCTCCCACACATCCATCACGGAGTGGTAAAGAACAAATGACCAAAATGAAAGAAAAGGATTGGCTGGATCCAACTGATACGTTTCCACGCCGGCACATCGGTCCCACCGAGGCCAACATCCAGGAAATGTTGGGAACCCTTGGTCTCCCTTCACTGGACGCTTTGATAAGCGCCACGGTGCCGGAAGCGATTCGATTGAGCAAGCCGCTTGACCTTCCCGGCCACAGACCCGAACAGGAGGTGTTGGCGGAGTTGCGGAACCTCGCCAGTCAAAACAAGGTGTTTCGTTCCTTTCTCGGAATGGGGTACTACGATTGCATGACGCCCCCTGTGATTTTGCGCAATATTTTGGAAAACCCGGCTTGGTACACCCAATACACGCCCTACCAATCGGAAATTGCCCAGGGGCGACTCGAGGCCCTGCTCAATTTCCAAACGATGGTAGCCGATTTAACCGGCTTCCCTCTAGCCAATGCCTCGTTGCTGGATGAAGCCACGGCTGCCGCCGAGGCCATGTCCATGTGCCGAGCCATCGCCGGAAAGGACCGGAACAGCTTTTTCGTGGCCCAGGATTGTCATCCCCAAACCATTGCGGTGGTCCAAACACGGGCCAAGTCGTTGGGCCTCACTATTCACCTGGGGCCACTGGATCACATTAAGTGGAAAAAAGAAAAGTACTGCGGGGTACTGCTGCAGTACCCCACCACGGAAGGCTTCATCCGAGATTATCACGAAGTGGCCAAGGAAGCCCATGATTTCGGCGTCCGAGTGGTCGTCGCAACGGATCTGCTCGCCCTCACGCTTCTTTGTCCACCAGGCCAATTTGGTGCCGATATCGCAGTCGGGTCCAGTCAACGATTCGGCGTCCCACTCGGCTTTGGAGGACCACACGCGGCATTTTTATCAACCAAGGAAGAGTACAAGCGGCAAATGCCAGGCCGAATGGTGGGGGTGTCGCGGGATGCACGGGGACGGATCGCCTATCGGTTGGCACTCCAGACCCGGGAGCAGCACATCCGCCGGGACCGGGCGACGAGCAACATTTGCACGGCACAGGTACTGTTAGCCAATGTGGCCAGTATGTACGCGGTGTACCACGGACCGGAGGGCCTTCGACGTATCGCGGAACGCGTGCATGGGTTAACGAGGGTCCTGGCTGAAGGGCTCACTCGTCTGGGATGCCACGTGACGGAAGAACTCTTCTTTGACACCCTCCAAGTGAGGCCGACTGCACTTCCCGCCAAACACATCGACAACAAGACTCGGGACCACAGCATCAACCTCCGGAGGTTCGAAGATGGGGCCTTCGGCATTTCACTGGATGAAGCCACGACCTCGGCGCAGGTGGAACAACTGTTTCAAGTGTTCTCCAGGGACGGTCGGGTTTGGTTCTCCGCGGCGGAGTTGGCGGAAACCCTGACCACCCCCACCATTCCGGCCCCGTTTGGCCGTACCACGCCCTATCTCACGCACGAGGTGTTCAATCAGTACCACTCCGAACACGAACTGCTCCGCTACCTGCACCGTCTGCAGTCCCGTGACCTCTCACTCGTGCACTCCATGATTCCCTTAGGGTCCTGCACGATGAAGCTTAATGCAACGGCGGAAATGATACCGATCACCTGGCCGGAGTTCGGGCGGATCCATCCGTTTGTGCCGAAGGATCAGACCGCCGGGTATCAGGCCCTGTTCACACAGCTCGAAAGGTGGCTAGCGGAAATCACGGGGTTTGCGGCAGTCTCGCTGCAGCCCAATGCCGGCTCCCAGGGCGAATATGCAGGCCTGATGGTCATCCGTGCCTACCACGAGCAGCAGGGGGAAGGGAACCGGACCGTGTGCCTGATTCCGGCTTCGGCCCATGGGACCAACCCGGCCAGTGCCGCCATCGCCGGGCTCAAAATCGTTCCGGTGGCCTGTGATCAGCAGGGGAATATTGACTTGACTGATCTCCAGGCCAAGGCTTCCCAGTATGCGGATACCTTAGCCGCCTTAATGGTGACCTATCCTTCGACCCACGGGGTATTTGAGGAAACCATCCGGGAGGTATGCCAAATCGTCCACAACCACGGCGGACAGGTCTACATGGACGGAGCCAATATGAATGCCATGGTGGGGATCTGCCGACCGGGAGATATTGGGGCAGATGTGTGTCACCTGAATCTCCACAAGACCTTTTGCATTCCCCATGGAGGAGGCGGACCGGGGATGGGCCCCATCGCCGTGGCGGCCCACCTTGCACCTTTTTTACCGGGTCACCCGGTGCGGAATTCTGGAGGGAAAAAAGCCATCGGCCCCATTTCAGCCGCGCCTTACGGAAGCCCAAGCATCCTGCCGATTTCCTGGGCCTTCATCGCACTTATGGGGGGAGATGGTTTGACCAAAGCCACGAAGGTAGCCATCCTAAACGCCAACTATATGGCCAAACGGCTCGAGAAGCATTACACCATCCTCTACAGTGGAAAGAACGGACTGTGCGCACATGAGTTCATTCTCGACCTCCGCCCGTTTAAAAAATCAGCGGAGGTCGAAGTCGAAGATATCGCGAAACGTTTGATGGATTTCGGCTTCCATGCCCCAACCATCTCCTGGCCGGTGGCCGGGACAATGATGATTGAACCAACGGAAAGTGAATCCAAAGCGGAAATGGATCGCTATTGCGAGGCTTTAATTAGGATCCGGAAAGAAGTGGAAGAGATCGAAGAGGGCCGCTTCCCTCGGGACGACAACCCCCTCAAAAATGCCCCTCATACTATCGAAGCCATCGCGTCGTCGGAGTGGAAGCACCCCTATACGCAGGAGCAAGCCGCGTTTCCGGCACCCTGGCTGCGGGACCACAAATTCTGGCCGGCCGTCTCCCGCATCGACAACGCCTACGGGGACCGGAATCTAGTATGTACCTGTCCGCCGATGGAGAGCTTTCCATCCTAGCACCTCTCTCCCAACTCTCAAGTGGCCTTAACTTTGTTCCCTTCTCCTTAATGTGAACACAACGTGAACCCCAAGGCGCCCAACAGGTTGCTAATCGCCCTTCTCTTGGGGATCACGAGCGGAATTCTGCTAGGGGGGATGGCCCCAGAGGCAGGCAAGGCCGTGCAATTCCTCGGGGAAGTGTTCCTCAAGGCATTGTTCCTCATGGTGGTCCCGCTCGTCATGAGTTCCATCATAGTCGGCGTGAGCAGCCTGGGCGATGTGAGAAAACTTGGGCCCCTGGGTGGCCGCACCGTCCTGTACTTTATGGCAACCACGGGGGTGGCCGTGGTGATTGGCTTGACGCTGGTCCTAATCATTCAGCCAGGGGTGGCCCTTGAAAAAGAGTCGGCAGGAATTCAAGCCAGCCACCAGCAAGGAAATGGGGTCTCCGAGCGAATGGTGGACAAGCCCACGACGATCGGAGCACTGCTCCGCACGATTCTCACCGGCCTCGTTCCCCAAAACCTCTTCGCTGCGATGGCGAACGCGGAGGTCCTGCCGCTGATCATTTTCTCCCTGGTCTTTGGGGCCGTGCTCACCACCCTCGGGGAACGTGGGCAGTTGGTGATTCGCTTCTTCGAAGGCGTGAATGAGGCGGTGATGGCGATGGTGCACCTGCTCATGTGGGCGGCTCCCATTGGAATCGGGGCCCTTATCGCCGGCCGGCTCGGCGAAGCCGGCGGCTTCAGCGGATTTTGGCCCCAATTGGCCCAGTTGGGGGCCTACGCAGCGACCGTGATCATCGCCCTGGCCATTCATGGGGTCATCATCCTTCCACTGTGCCTGCGTTTCCTGGGCCACCAGAAGGTAGGGACCTATGCGAAAAACCTCAGCACGGCCCTCACGACCGCGTTCTCCACCAGCTCCAGCTCAGCTACCCTCCCTCTGACCATGGAAGGCGTAATCGAACGGCAGGGGGTCTCTCCACGGATTGCGCGATTCGTCCTGCCCTTGGGGGCCACGATCAACATGAATGGCACGGCACTGTACGAAGCCGTGGCAGCCATCTTCATTGCGCAAACCTATGGCATTGAACTCGGCGCGGGGCACACCATCATCATATTCCTCACCGCTACCTTGGCCGCCGTGGGCGCCGCCGGCATTCCCGAAGCCGGCCTGGTCACCATGGTCATCGTGCTGAAGGCGGTCAACCTGCCCCTGGAAGGCATTGCGCTCATATTGGTCATTGACTGGTTTCTGGACCGCTGCCGCACCACCGTCAACGTCTGGGGAGATGCCGTAGGCGCCGCAGTGATTCATCGGCTAGAGGAAAAGGGAGAGCCCTCACAAAAAAACAACTCTCCGGTCGAGAAGGGAAGCCAGGGCAGGAGGAAAATCAAAATCTGGAAAGCCTTTTGAGAAATCTTGAGATAAGGAAAGAAACCCTTTGATTCTCAACGAATCAAAAGGCCCGCGGTTATATCTTAAAAAAAGCAGCCAGAAGATCTTTCCAGGTCACGATTCCTTCAACTTCACCCTCAGGAGATGTGACAGGGAGGCAAGAAACCCCCTCCTCCAACAGCAGGGCAGCCGCATCAGCAATGGACGTTTCTCGGGAGACGGTGATGGGCTTTCGGCTCATGATCTGATGAACCCGCTTTTCGAGCGTGGCTCGATCCCTCGTCGTTTCAGACAGGGTATCGACAAACGGGCTCACAGCCTTCAGAAGGTCCCGATCCGAGATCACACCAAGGAGCCTCCTCTTTTCCCCTACGACCAGCAGATGGTGAAAGCGGACTTGCTCAAAGAGGGCACGCACAGTTTCAAGCGAGTCGTCCATCCCCACCGTCACCACTTTCCCACTCATGATGGAACCCACCGTCATGGTGTTCTCCTCTCGCCTAGCCAAGGCAACAGGACCGAACCAGCCCCCGACGAGCCCTTCCATTCTCCCCCCGGTCCCTATCCCGTCTCCTATTTTCTCGGTCGCCGTTAAGGGGCGCGGGGTCCTTAGGATGGAAGGCCCTCAGGCGGCAAGGCCGGGAACTTTGACAAAGTTTACAGGATGATGGCCGGGGAAGTCCTCCCAAATCCGCCTTCGGAAGTCCCTGAGCCCCGGAGGCGACTCGACATAAAAGAGATGGCTGGGGCAGCCACAATCGGAAGCCCCAAATCCTTTTAGCGGAATCGAGGCACCGTCAGTAACTCCCAAGATTTTAGCCCAGGCACATTCACGATGGAAGGGGTCATAGGAAAACCACACTTCCTTTAGTTGTACCCCAGCCCGCAAATAGTCAATGTGCCAATGAGGAGACTCAGGCTTATTGAAATGGTGACGAACCCTTGCTCTCAATCCGCCAGGGCCGAATGCGCTTCCCACGTAAAGGTAAAACCCCTGGCCAACCCTCAAGATTCCGCGTTTTCCAATCATAACCTTTCGATTGGCCGAGGCGCGAAGAATGAGAGCATAGGTCCCTGGCCTGCTGCCTATCTGAGCAAATACCACTTGGTGATCATGCCCACGTTGAATGACGTGATGAAGGAGATGGTGAAGGCGAACTCATGAGGTGCAAGGCAGGTGCTACACGGAATCACAAGTTAACCACATAAATCTGTTCCCTTTTCAATTCTGCCCACCGGGTCCCCCTCCCCCTCATTGACATCGAGGAGAATCCTGTGGCTTACTCGAACACCATTTCCCTTCCACCGGCCGGGGCGGCTGGGTGACCATCCGAAAGGATCATTTTGCCTATGAGGGTCCGGTTCAAGGAGTTCAACCCAGAGAAATTTTCCTTCCACAAGGACCCGGTGTTGGTTATTGAAGATTTCTGGTCCCAAGAGGAGCGGGCCCTCTTTCAGGACGCTTTGCAGCGCTCAACGTGGAAGTGTCTCACCGAAATGCCCGAAGTGAAGCGGGTATTCCCGAATTGCGGGAATTGGCTCAAAGCCGAAATTGGCCCGCAAGAAGCGACGATCTTTCGCAATCGGGTCACCCTCCCCTGTATCGCCGACTTTATTGAATCGTTCCCCAACATTAAACAGCGCCATATGACCTTTAGTTACTACTCTTATGGTGTTGGCGATTGCCTCTCTACCCATGATGATACCGGCGAAGATTATTCCGTTGAACGGCAACCCCACCAAGACCATACCGAAGGCCGCGACCGGAGCACGCAACCGTTTCCGGCCCTTCGTCGCATCGCGCTGGTCGCGTACCTTCACCACAGATGGGATCACGATTGGGGAGGAGAACTCATCATTTACAACGCCCGAAAGGGAAAAGATGGGAAACTGAACCTTGAGGTGGCCCACTGTCTTGAGCCCAAACCAGGGTCTCTGGTCCTTTTTACTGTGCCCCGCTATCACCGTGTCTGCCGCGTGGATCCCCTGGCGGATTCTCAAAAACGCCTTTCTATCGGCGGGTGGTTCATGACCGAACACCATGGATGAACCGGCCTGCCTACTCTAACAGGTTGTTGAAAAACACTTTTGGCACAGGGGCAACACAGCACTCGAGGAGATCAGGGACGGCATCAGCAGCCCGCAGGATGGTCAAAAAGGCCGTCCAGCGCGGCCGCAGCAAGCGAGGAGGCGAGGCGTACTCTGTTCGGTACGTCGAGCCTCCAAGCACCGCGAGAACAAAGCTGGCGGACTTTTTCAACATTCTGCTAAGCCTGATACCCTTTCCCCTTTTTCCTCTCTATGTCCTCCCTTTCTAGGCCTACCCATTATGCACCGCATTACCACCATTGATGTGCACGTGGCCGGGGAACCACTCCGGGTGATTACCTCGGGATTCCCCGAGCCCCCTGGAAACAGCATTCTGGAGAAGCGCCGGATGTGCCAGGACCAGTCTGATCACATCCGGCGTGCCTTAATGTGGGAGCCCCGCGGGCACCCCGATATGTACGGTTGCCTGGTGGTGTCACCTTCCCTTTCTGAAGCCGATTGTGGCGTTCTGTTTTTTCATAACGAGGGCTACAGCACCATGTGCGGGCACGGGATCATTGGACTCGTAACCGTGCTCTTGGAAAACGCCATGATCCCTTGCGCTGAGCCGGAGACGACTGTTCGACTGGAAACGCCTAGCGGACTGGTCACGGCCAAGGCATCAATTCAGAATGGTCGTGTGAGCTCGGTGGCCTTTCGAAATGTGCCTTCTTTTGTCGTTGATCTCGACCAGAGGATGGAGGTCCCAGGTGTAGGAGTCGTTCCGTACGATCTCGCCTTTGGGGGGGCCTTTTATGCCTTCTGCCAGGCTGAAGCGCTGGGGATCGAGTTAATGCCGGAGCAGTCCCGTCGGTTGGTGGATCTGGCCATGGCGATCAAGCAGGCCATCACCGCCCACCGACCGATCTCTCACCCCGTGGAGCCGGAATTGGGGTTTTTGTATGGAACGATTTTTGTGGGCCCTGCCTCGGGCTCCGGGGTGTATCGACGCCACGTGTGCGTCTTTGCCGACGGGGCCTTAGACCGGTCGCCCACGGGAACCGGCGTGAGTGCTCACTTAGCTCTGCTTAATTCGAGGGGACTGGTGGCGCCTGGCGAACCGTTGGAATTTGAAAGTATCCTCGGGACTCGGTTCACCGGTCGGGTTGTGGAGCAGATGGAATTCGCCGGTCATCCCGCGATCATTCCGGAAATTGGAGGGTGTGCATATCTGACCGGTCGACAGGAATTCTTTATCGATCCCGATGATCCTCTCAAAGATGGTTTTTTATTGAGATAGAGGATGGTGGGCTTGGATAAAAAAAGAGAGGGAGGGTTAAAACCCTTTAAGTTGAAGGTAAGCCATCTGGAGCCCAATGATGGTCTTTCCATCACGAATTGTACCTTCTTTTATCAGGGCAATGGCCTTGTCGATCGGCATCTCCAGGACCTCTAATACTTCCTCGGCTCCAAGGTCCTGCGTTCCAGGTTGTAAATCCTTTCCCAAAAAAATGTGAATCACTTCGTTCGTAAAACCTGGGGTCGTAAAAAAACTCAGGAGCGGCTCTAGGTTTCCCACTTTATAACCAATTTCTTCTTCCACCTCTCGCACCGCGCATTCCCGTGGATCTTCACCTGGATGCAATTTCCCTGCTGGGATTTCATAGATAAATCCACCGACAGCATGGCGGTACTGCCTAATCATTACGACTGTGGTTTCATCTTTCATGGGAACGACCGCCGCAGCGCCGGGATGCGTAATGATCTCCAGCTCGGCGGTTGCTCCATTAGGGAGTGTCACGGTTTCAACCGAGAGATCGATGATGCGGCCCTTAAAAATGGATTTCTTCACTCCAAGTCACACAATCTGAGGAGGGTTATTTTTTCGGCCTCTTATAGAAAGGCGGCTTGACCACGACGGCCGAGACACACCGACCTCGAATGTCCACCTGGAAGGATGTGCCAATTGCCGTGTGGGCGGGGATCACATAGCCCAGGCCAATTCCCTTTTGAAGGATCGGGGAAAGATTCCCACTGGCTACCTCCCCGATCGGGTGGTCATTAGTGTAGAGTTTCATACCATGCCGGGGTACCGCCTTTTCGAGGAGTTCAAAGGCGACCAGCCTTTGTGGTGGTCCCTTCTGGATCTGCTCCTTCAATACGGTGTCGCCAATGAACTGGCCCTTTTCACACTTCACCGCCCACTCGGCTCCTGCTTCAATGGGAGTCGTTTCTTCCGTCAAATCATTCCCATAGAGAAAATACGCCATATCCAACCGTAGGAGGTCCCGTGCGCCGAGGCCTATCGGTTTCAGACCATAGGCCGCCCCAGTGGAGATGAGCTTCTCCCAGACTTCCAGAGCTTTGTCAGCAGGCACATACAATTCATAGCCGGGCTCGCCCGTGTAACCAGTTCGGGTGATCAGTGAAGGAGCACCGAACAGTTCGGAATCAAGGCATCCCCGGGGCTTAAGCGTCTCAAGGGCTAGTCCAACCGATTCCTGAAGGATGGCCTTCGAGGCCGGACCCTGCAAGGCTAATTGGGCCATCTCCGCTGACCGGTCCAGGATTTCAATGGAATTATTTTCTTTGGCGTGCTGCTCACCCAACCAAGCCACAATCTTTTCCCGGTTCGCGGCATTCACACAGAGAAGAAATTTGTCTGGACCAAGCCGATAGAGGAAGATATCATCTTTGATGCCACCCTTTGGATTGCAGATCATGGAATACTGAGCACCCATCACCTCAATCTTGGCGACATCGTTGGTCGTCACCCGTTGGAGGAACGCGAGAGCTTCCTCTCCTTCCACCGCGATCCGCCCCATGTGGCTCACATCAAAAAGGCCGGCCTTGCTGCGGACGGCCTGATACTCGTCGATGACCCCCGTGTACTGAAGCGGCATCTCCCATCCGGAAAAATCCACCAGCTTCGCACGGTGTGCGACATGCGCCTCATACAGGGGTGTTCGCTTCATTGTGCAGGGAATACCTTTAGATAGAATTCGCAGGTGTTAGCTAGGCTAGTTGCGTCAGGTCACCTGAGATTAGCGCAAATCGAGTAATTCCACTTCGAAAGTTAACGTGGCATTGGGCGGGATCACTCTTCCTGACCCTGGCCTACCATAACCGAGGTGTGGAGGAATAATCAGCTTCCGCTTCGATCCAATTTTCATGCCCACGACCCCTTCATCCCACCCTTTGATAACTCGACCCGCACCTAATCGAAAGGAGAAGGGCTCGTTCCGATCCACCGAACTGTCGAACTTCGTGCCATCCTCCAGCCAACCTGTGTAATGCACGATAGCGGTTTCCCCAACATGGGCCACCCTGCCGTCGCCCTCAACGAGATCCACGTATTGAAGGCCAGAGGGAGTCATAACAGGCTCTTGTTTTTCCGCATGAGCTATGGCTCCGATCACTGCCAGGATTCCACCAATCATGAACAGGATGGCCCATCGCTGGCGGGTACTGTTGTGCATGGCTTTTCCCTTGTCTGCTCAGGTTATGATGAATGGGGCTGGTGAGATGGAGACGCCTCGGTCGGCTCGGAGAACAAGGCCACACTGGCCGTATACCCATGAATGAAATTCTGTCCTCCAACCGGTCCAATTTCGCCGGCGGCAAAAAACCCCGCCACTGGGATGCTCCCCACCCTCTTTTGCACCGCGCTGATGTCATGGTGGGGCTCGGCAAAAAACCTTCTCCCCCGACCATTACAGCTAAACAAAAGGGCACCTTTGGGCACCTCCTTGGGGAAGTCTACCCGATCCTTGGCCAATAGAAGATTCAACTCTTCGCTCGCGGATTGTGCATCTCTCACATGAAACTGGACGGTTTGGCCTTCTTTCACCAAATCCGAAACGGCCACTCCGCCGGACTGTTGGTCAGCTCCAAGCAACCCCCGAATCAAAAAATCCCCACGGTCCAACCGCTCACGGTGCTCGTCGAATGCGACACCCACCTGTAGGGCCATTGCAGCTTGCCGGGCTTCATCCGCACCCAAGCCCTGGAGGATGGTCTGAAGCCGCTCCAAGGTAGGAGCGCCACCAAGCTCATAGATGATATTACGCTCCGCCTTGGTTACCACATACCGATCTCCGATCGGTTTGCACCCCTGAGACACAACCGTCCTAATGGATATGGCCCCCCATACGACCACCCCGACAATGCCGGTATGAAAAACCTCATCATTCAGAACCAAGCGATTTTCGCCTAAATCGGCTCCCCCACTGGCCACCCCTCCTATGGCCGGGGCTCCCGGACACTGTTGATCGATCCGGGAAAAAAGCTCTTCAATCGGAGTGGAAAAGGGGTCAGCTAACAGGATAAAGGTCGGACGCTCGGTTGAGGAAGCAACCCCCTCGGGCCACCCCTGCATGACATAGCTGTTCCCTTCTTCACGAAAGGTCAGGTGCATGGGAAACACATGGACTTTGGGTAAGCGAGCTGCCCATAAGGTGACGACCGCAGGTCCTTCAAATTCTTCTGAGTCCCCGATCACGCCTTCTCCCATACAGCCGAGTAAAACTTGTATGGGCACCTCATGGCGAATCGCCTTGACTAACCTTTGAGCGTCTTCAGCGTAATGGGTGGAAAAGAACACAAAGGCTAAATCAACGGGGCTTTCCCCAAAGGCCTCTTTGACCGCGTTTCCCACCGCTCGTCCGGCTTTTTCGACATTGGTATCCCGAGACACGGTCACATGGAATTGCATGCCTGTTTGTTCTTCACCCATCATGCGTTGAGTCTAGCAATCACCGTCGAAATTTGTCCACCGAGACGAGGCTTCTCCTCGCCGTCTTGTCGATTGCCGAATTCGCAGGACTAGCCTTCATTGGCTAGGCTGGGATACGCGTCAAGAATACGCCGGAGCCTAGGCAATGAGATCGCCTCCACCCGACGCCCGTCTCGCCCCACCACAGTGGTGGCTGCCATCAAGGCATTCACAATCGCCTCTTCCGTCGCCTCCACGGTGGCCGACAGAAGGGGATTGATGTATGTATCGGCGAGATGGACCATGGTAAAAACAGGTTCGTCGGGATAATGCGGGATTACATTGGCTGTGGAAAAGGCTAAGATAAAATCTCCGCTTCCATGATGCGAAATCGCACCGGTTCGCGCGAGCCCCATGACCGCCCTCTTGGACATCCTGGTGAGCTGCCGGCTATCCAGCGGGGCGTCGGTGGCTACGATGATGATGATGGAGCCCTGGTCACCCAATTGATGCCGTTTGGACAGCCTCCGGGTTTCCGGCTCAGCCTGAGCCGATTCCATTCCCACCGATTGGCCCATATTCTCCCAGAGCCGGCCGACCGGTACCCCCGCGATCGTTAACTCGTATCGGCGCCCATGATTCGCATTGACCAGAACCCCAACCGAATACCCTCCTTCCTTTTCTGGGAGTCGCCTGGAAGACGTCCCAATGCCCCCTTTAAATTGATAGGCAATCATTCCGGTCCCAGCGCCAACACTTCCTTCTTCAACTGGACCAGATTTGGCTCCATCCAAGGCTTGCATCACATCTTCCTCTGAGACATGCCGGCCCTGGCTGTCATTCAATCGGCTATCGTCACACTCTGCCACCACCGGGGTCAGTGTGTCATCGGTGATCCCTATTTCAGGATAGTTTCTGATCATCCAACTCATCATCCCATTGGCGACTCGAGGAACATTGAGGGTATTCGTGAGGGCAATGGGATATTCAAGAAAACCCGATTCCGCCACCCATGCCAACCCCGTCATTTCCCCCGTCCCATTGAGAACAAAAGCCCCAGCTGGAACCTTCTTGTGCCAGACATCCTCTCTGGGAATGACAACCGTTACCCCGGTTCGAACGGGCCCCTGTCCAGGCCGAAGCTCCCCTTCTCCCCTTGAAAGCGTCACCTGACCGACTCTGACGCCTGCCACATCCGTAATCGCGTTGAGAGGCCCAGGCGGGTACCGACCAATGACAATTCCGAAGTCACGTGCGCGAACCCTATCCTTCTTCCTATCATCCAAGGCGGCGCCTTGGGCCGCTGCACCTGTCGCCAAGGCTATCCATACGAGGAAGCCCACCACGCATAACACGGACAGGACACCAGGAGGTTTGATTAAAACCCTCATCCGGACGGTTCTTTCCTTATTGAATCCGCTTCACTCTTTGCAGAGGCCCAACCAGATTGGTTTGACAAGTTGGACATGACTCTAAAGCAGCCAACTCCACGATCCAGGATGAATGGGACCGTGTTTTTATCATGACCCACAACAACTTGGACTGACAGTGAGGGCACCGGATCACGTTGACGACCCAGGCAAAGGTGGCTAACCCTAGAAGGGTTCCCAAGGTGAAAACCGTACCTGAATATTCAGGACCCGCCGCCAGCAACAATCCTCCAGCGAGGTACGCACACAGCGTCCCACCAAAACCCATGATTGCTACATAGAGTTTCCAAATCTGTTTGGTCTCTTCTAACCAATTTGTTTGGCTCTTCTGGCTCAACTTGGGAGGAGGGGAGACCATAATTTTCGAATGATCTTGCTCCATGTCCTACTCATACCACATGGAGCCATGGGAAACAGTACTCCGGATTGGGTCGGCCAGAGCCGAAATATTTTTTCATGGCAACTCCGGTTCCCTTAGTTAAAGTACGAAATCGTCTTCAAAAACACGATACGGGGTCATCGTGAGACCTAACTTCTGGTACACACCTTGCGCAATGGTATTTTCACTCTCCACATACAGCCGAATCCCCGCCACACCTCCCCGCTCTTTTGCAACATTGAGCACGTATTGGTAAAGGTGGCGAAAGACACCCTTCCGCCGCCATTCGACCTGGACATACACACTCTGAATCCACCAAAACACGGCGTTCCGCCAATCACTCCATTCATAGGTCACCAAAAGCTGAGCGATCACCTTAGGAGAAGCTCTATCTTCTGCAACGAGATAAAACCCACGGTTGGGGTCTTCCAACACCGCTCTTGTGCCTAATCGAAGACGATCCTCGGCCAAACGTTTCCCCTCAGTCTCCCAGGCCAAAGCCGCATGAAAGGCAGCCAGACTTTCCACGTCTTCAATGGCAGCGGGACGGACGAAAAGATGGGCACTTTTTCTGGTAGACAAGGGGCAACCCTTTCCCCTTTCTCTGAATGGCAGCTCTAATCCTTCTCTATAGCCAACCATCCTCGGGGGGGATGGTACAGCCCTGCAGAAAATTCCATTTTCATGGCCTCCTGGGGACGGAGGTGAATACGATGTGCTTTAGCCTCAGGCACAAAGGCCAAATATCCGGTAAAGGGATGAATCGCGGTCGGAACGAAGACCATGACGAGCGGCCCTTCCTGGCTCACCTGCAGAACGGGTGGTGCTGTGCCCATCACAAACCCCAAAGCCCAGAGCCCCTCACGGGGGAAGGGAAACACGACTACCGTGCTTTGACCGAACCGCTCCCGAAACTGAAACACATCCGTCATCCCCTTAAGGGTGTTGTAAATACTCCGAACAAGGGGAATTCGATCCAGTGACTCTTCCACCTGGAAGTAAAGCCAGTGCCCCAAAAAGTGGGTCGTGACCATTCCGCCTACCAGAATAAGGAGAAGCAAAGAAGCCACACCAGCCCCAGGGAATTCGACCTTAAACATGGGCCCTAGGGTGTTTTCCCATAAGCTATCCAGTGTGGTGAACAAGGCATACAAAATGAGGAAGGTTCCCCAGGCCGGAACGAGGACAAAGAGGCCCGTGATGAGGTAACGCTTCAGCCTGGGAACCCAAAACAGTTGACTCATTTATTCCGTTCGCCTTTTCCGGCCTGTACCATTCTGACAGAAGAAGTTGGAACCCACCAGCAAAGATGCCATCTCTGATCCCAGGGGATTCAACACCCGCTTGTGACCATGAACCTCAAGCTAAACGTTTTGCCACACTAACAGGTAACCCCTCTTCCTCAAGGAAAACAACTCCTCTCCCTGAGACCTCCCTGTCAGTCTTTTTCCCACTGAAAAGGGTAGCTCGTCAATAAGGCCTCTCCCATCATTCATTTCTTTCCCCTCTTACCTTGATCTGGAAACTGGTTTTCTCTAAGGTAGTGATAGGTCGAGGCTGAAGGAAACCAAGAACGGTCTGGGGGTAACCAATGGACAGAGATCCGTCCGCTTCAACAAAAGTCAACATAGACAAGGAATTACTGGCAATTCTTTGCTGTCCCGAATCGAAACAGGATGTCTCCCTCATTGATGAAAAAGCCCTACGGATTTTAAACAAAAAAATCGAGGAAGGTGAATTAAAAAATAAGGCTGGAGCCTTAGTGAAGGAAAAACTGGATGGGGGGCTAGTACGGGCTGATAAGAAGATTGTTTATCCTATTAGAGAGGACATCCCTGTGATGCTGATTGAAGAAGGTATCCCGGTGGAGGGCTTTCTTCAAATGGAAAAGAAGGCTGGATTTTCCGATGATAAAACCGCTCCGGATTGATGATGGTTTGGAATCTTTAAGAGGGAGGTTCAAAAAAGGTCTCTCTGAGGGGACTCCGAAGGGGTGGATCCAGCTCGAAAGAACCACCAAATTGAGCGAGCGAGTTGGACCACTACATAGAAGGACATTGCCATGAGGAGTCCATATACCCACACCGTGTTAAGAGGCCAAACCTCGGGAGCATGGAGAACCAAGCCTAGAGCTATGTGGCCACCTAGACCCAAGCACAAGGAAAAAATGATCCATTCCTTAATAATCTTGGACTTCCTTTGATCCTGGCTATCCATTGGGGGATTAAATTAAAAAAGCAATCTAAAAGACTGCAGGCTGGCTGAGTAAATTTTCGCCAAAACCCTAAACTGGGCTCTTGGCGGATTCAATTTCGGTGGCGGTCATGAGGCTTGCTAAGTAGTCGGTCACAAAAATAAGAGCTTCTTCCCTACCGTCCGCCCTTCGTCCCTTTTCCCTCCGCTGAACGGACAATTCATGGTCAAGGTCCGACTTCACATCACCTAGCAGTCTTTGGAGAGAAGCTGTAGTTAGGTTCATATCCACATCTTCAAAGTCCTGGCAGCGATCCAAAACCCAATTCAGACCCTCGACTCGTCCTAAATAGCGATCTTGATCGGTGGAGTCGATCCTCGCCATGGTGGTGGCAAATGCCTGCGCCTCATAGATAAGGTTATAGAAACTGGATACCGCCTTATGCAAAGTAGAATTCATTGTCCCTCCCATACCTCACAAAAACTGGGCCGAACTGAGCGAAATCTGGAAAAATGTCAGTGATCACAAAGGGTGCCACTGGCCATTAGGTAAATTGGGGCTTTCCGGATCCTGACTCGGCAAAGAGGCCAGCAGAGCATTCCCACACCACCCCGCACTCAGCTCGGCTCTTTAAGCGACCACTAAAATCTTAAGTCATTATACTTGTTTATCTTGAAAAACGCTATAGCCAAACTTGTTCACTAAAACGAAGTATCCCCTAGTCTACCCTACTTGTTGTTGGTTTTATTTAGGTAATTTACAAACCTCCAATCAAACCACATACCCCAAAATCCTTGGAGAAGAGTGCGCAATCATATGGTCATGGCCATACCTCCTCTGAAAAAGAGGTAGCCGATAAGGCATTCTGCCTCTTTCACGGAGAACATATGGACTCCTGACTCACCATTCCCCATACAAGCCTCCGGGCCCCCATTCATTCCCACCTTTCCAGGCGGGGCAATCCGGCAGTTTTCAAAAAAAATGGAGGACTCCGGCTAAAAGGGCAAGGTTATGTAAAAAGGAGAGGATGGAATTCGGCCATAAACCCGTAATAAAGGGGGGCAAATTCTTTTAAGCTATGGGGGCTAGTTTCTTTCAATAGCTTAAAGAAGAACACCTGTTGGCGAGGCTCGATTTGCTCAAGAACTCTTGACAATTGAGGCATGGTAAATGACTTTGAAGGCACGCTAAGAATGTAATGCACAAGTCGTTCAACAAATTGTTGAGTAACATACTCGCTGGAAAGGAATCCTTCAGGGACTTTTCCAGACTCCAACAATTCCCAAAAGGGTATGGGTTGGGCAGAGAAAGGAACCGGATCTGGAGGAGTGAAACTCATTCAAGGTTATACTCGATGACTCTCAGTCTAATATTTAAACCGAAAGCTCATTTATTTCAAATTATTTTTTTAACGACCTGAGCGGCATCTCCAATTTTCTGGGAGCCCCCCTTCACCAAACTACAGGCTCTAAACGGTATTAGTTTCTCCCATATGGAAGAGGGACCGACCTTCAAAAAGTGAGGTCTCATGAAGGCCCCCCTAGGGACGATGATGCTGATACTAAAAACCCCGGCCCCCAAAAAAAGAAGAGGCAGGGAACCACAAAGGCCCCCTGCCTCTTCTAGCTTAGGTGCTTGAGCAGTACCTTACAACCAGGTTACCCGCTCCGCTGGCCGAATGTAGATCGGCTCCTCGACTTGTACCCGTACCGCTTCCTTACCCGACTTGTTGAATCCCAGCACGGTGTCATTGTACATCTCAAAACGCTTCCCGTGGATCTGGGTCTCAAACACTTTCGGGCCAGGAATAACATCATACCGGAAGAGGATCTGTTGGGTCGTCCGCCATAATTGCAGCACCGCCAACAGTTCCCGGCTCGGCACCAAGTACTTCTCAATTGCGTTGTCCACGCCCGGCCCAAACATCTGCCGGATGTAGCCACGCGGTGCCTGCCGCGGCGGAATGTAAAACCCGTTCGGCTCCGTCCCCCACTGGGGATACAAGGGCAACGCCACCTGCTCGACCCGAATCGTGTAATACAAGGGATTCCACCGATCTTCCGCCCACAAACCATCCTCTCCTATCTTTATCAGGTTCTGCAACCGAATCCGGCCCACGCATGCCGCCATACACCGCGTCTCCATGGGCTCGCCTCCGGTCAAGGGGTCCTTCCCCTCTACACGCGGATAACAGGCAATACATTTCTCCGACACCCGCGTCGTCCCCCGGTACATCGGCTTCTTGTACGGACATTGCTCCACGCACTTCTTGTACCCCCGGCACCGGTTCTGGTCGATCAACACAATGCCGTCCTCCGGCCTCTTGTAGATCGCCTTCCGCGGACATGCCGCTAAACAACCTGGGTACGTGCAGTGATTGCAAATCCGCTGCAGGTAGAAGAAATACGTCTCATGCTCCGGCAGGCTGCTGCCGGTCATCCGCCACGGCTCTTCCTTCGTAAAGCCCGTCTTGTCGATCCCTTCGACAATGGCGCGCATCGAGGTTGCCGTGTCTTCGTATATGTTCACGAACCGCCACTCCTGGTCCGTGGGAATGTACCCAATCGCTGCTTGGCCTACCTTGGCCCCCGCATCGAAAATGGTCATCCCTTCGAACACACCGTAGGGCGCATGGTGCTTCCGCCCTACCCGGACATTCCATATCTGTCCGCCCGGATTGACCTGCTCGATCAACTGCGTGATCTTCACATCATAGAACTGGGGATACCCCCCATAGGGTTTGGTCTCCACATTGTTCCACCACATGTACTCCTGCCCTTTGGAGAACAACCACGTCGACTTGTCCGCCATTGAACAGGTCTGGCAGGCCAAACACCGATTGATGTTAAACACAAAGGCAAACTGCCACTTCGGATGCCGCTCCTCATAGGGATACAGCATCTTCCGTCCTAGTTGCCAGTTATAAACTTCCGGCATAATTTCCTCCGTTTCTCGTGAGGCGTAAAGGTACGAGGCTGAGGGGCGCTCCCCTCTCACCTCCCCACCTGCCACCTCACGGTTTTACACTTTAATTTTAATGTGGTCTCCCTTGAGCCACTTGATCATGAACTCATTCTCCTGACCAGGCGTAAACCCGGTTCGCACCGGCTCCCACGGTCCACGGCCACCGATACCACCGTCCTCTGCTTTGGTGATCCGAATCAGACATTCCTTCGGCGTCGTGTTCACCGCATGGTTGTCTACCTGGAACCCAAACTTAAACTTCCAGGCTACCGCGTGCTTGCCCGGCAGCGAGTCCAGCTGATGCATTGGCATCAACCAGCTCCGGGTAAACGACTGCTGTGCCCCATACCGGAAGTTCGACTGATACCCCGTATCCATAGCAATCGCCCGCCCGTCTGGCCGGGTCTCGTGACCCTTCACGGACTTCGCGGTCGCTACATACGGCGCGTGCTTCGCCATCGTCACATGGTACGGGAATGCTGGGTTGTACTTACATCGAATCATCAACCGGGCTACCTTGTAGAATGGATCCGACGGCCTCCAGCCCCGATACGGCCGGTCCACCGGATTCCCGTCCACATACACATAGTCGCCGTCGTTGATGCCCCGGTCCTTCGCCGCCTGAGGGTTCATATGCAACTGATGCTCACCGACTCCAGGCGTCCGCTTGTCCATCCGGTACGCATCCCCGAAGTTCGACTCATACATTTGTACCCAGTCGTTCACCGACCATTGGCTATGTACGCGGTGCCGGGTCTTCGGTGTCACGCAGTAGAACTGATACCCCTTCTCCCACAATGGGTTGGAGTACCGCTTGATCTCCTGCCACGGCAACCGAATATTCCGCACCGTTTTGTCGTCATGATGCTGCGCGGTGATCGGAATCCCATAGTCGTCCGGTCGCACATACGGGTTCGAGGACATAATCGCATTCGGGAGGTAGGGTGTTGCTTCGGTCCCTTCCCTGTGCGAAATGAAATTCTCCCCGTATTCAATGGCTTCCGGCTCAACCCGGTAGTTCTCGTACCGCCCCGTCCGGGTCCACTGTGGTTTACTCTCGTTCGTCTCCTCCCAGAATGGTTGCCGCGGATAGGTTCGGCATAACACCATCCAGCCCTTCTCCGACTTCAGCATGGTGTCCACGCTATAGCCGTAGGACGTGCAGCTGGCATCCAACAACCGTTGCACATACACGTCCACCCGGTTGTCGTAGACAAACTTGAAGTAATCCCGGAACCGTTTATCCCCGGTTATGTCCGTCAACTTCGAAGCCACGCCCGCACAGGTATCCAAATCGTTCCGAGTGTCATACAAGGGCCGAATGCCGCCCTTCCACACCTGGAACCACGGATTCGACACCGTCGCGGTGTGCTCCGGATAGGTAAACTCCATCCACGTGTTCACCCCCAACGCAATATCATTGTGATTGACGTCCGAGGTCATTTCAATATCTTGCGTCACGAGACACTCATTATGCGGGTCCACATTCTTGAGCATGTCATAATGGTGCTTCGCATTGTTGAGCACGTTCACGTTGATAACCCAGCGGAACTTACTCGGCGTCGGCATGTGGGTCTTTCCCGTGAACACCCGCCGGCCATACTTCGGCGTATTCACAATCAACGCGGTATCCCCGTGATTCCAGTAGCCCACTTCCTCGCCATAGTAATACCCACGCACATGGATTTCCTTCCCGTGCGCGTTCGGGTCCAACGTGATCTTGAACGGATTCTCCGCCGTATGGGTTCCGAGACCGCCCCCGGACCACGGCGTGGCATTCCAAATACCTGCCTTGTAGTTGCCCGCCCAGGTATGCTGTCCCGTCCCAAACTTCCCGACGTTGCCGGTAACGATTAAGACCATCGCCGCGCCACGCGCAACAATGGTCTGGTGGAAGTAGTGGTTCGTCCCTTCCCCGTTATGAATCGCCGCCGGCTTAACCGTACCGCTATCCCGTGCCCACCGCACAATCAGGTCCTTTGGACATCGATTGATCTGGTGAACGGTATCCAGGTCATAGTCCTGCAAGTGCACCTGATACATCTGGAACACCGGCAGCACGTCCACTTCACGCCCATTGATCAGGTTCACCCGGTAGCTCCCGGTCAACGCTGCGTCAATGCCGCTGTTTCTGAAGTGCCAGCCCACCAACTCCCGATGGATCGGCACGGCTTGCCCTTTATTCATATCCCACACCATGAACCCGCCTAAGCGAGCAATCTTGCCTGGATTCAACGTCTGGACTTTCCCGGAATACGTCTGGGAGAAATCCGGTAATTTATAGCCCTTCACCACATCCCGGGGATCGAGATACTGTAAGGTATCCGTCCGGATGAGAAGCGGCATGTCCGTGTACGCCTTACAGAAATCATGATCGTACAGGTTTTCATCGAAAATAATTTTGCAGGCACCCAGGAAGAGTGCCCCGTCCGTTTCCGGCCGGACTGGCATCCAGTAGTCGGCCCGATAGGACATAGGGTTGTACTCCGGCGTGATCACGACCGTCCGGCAGCCCCGCTCGTTAGCCTCGATATGCCAGTGGGCCTCCGGCATCTTGTTCTCAACAAAGTTCTTGCCCCAGTGCGTGTTAAACTTAGTGAACCGCGCGTCGTTCATATCAATGTCCGAGGTTTGCACCCCTGACCAATATGGATGCGCCGGGTTTTGGTCCCCGTGCCAGGTGTAGTTCGACCAATACCGGCCGCCCTGCGCCTGATGCGGCTTCACCTTCCGATTCCACGTATCGAGCAAGGCCCCGCAGCCGCCGTTCATCCGGGTCACGGCCATCTTGCCGATGACGCCTAGGATCGGCATGCCGGCCCGGAACTTCATGGTCCGAACCCCGGAGCCTTTCATCATCTCGATCATTTCCGGCGGATAGCCCTGCTCACGGAGTCGCCGGGCGCCGGCCTCACCGCTGTACCGCTGCGAAATCACGATCATCGCTTTGGCCAGATAGGTGGACGCCGTATCCCAGGATACCCGCAACATGTCATCCAGGTACCGCGCATTGAACTTATACTTATTTTGGACGGCTGGGGTGAACTCAGGACTTCCGTCATCCATCCATTGCTTCCAACCCCGCCGCATCAACGGGCCCTTCAACCGATACGGCCCATACACCCGGCGATGCATGGTGTAGCCCTTCAAGCACATCCGCGGATTATGCGCAAACGTGCCCCGATTCCCGTAAAGGTCCTCGTAGGTCTGATGGTCGTAATTCTGCTCGACCCGCATGACCACCCCGTTACGCACAAAGGAGCGTACCCGACAGGCGTGGGTGTCATTGGGTGAGCAGACCCACGTGAAGGACGAATCATACCGATACTGATCATGATACACGCGCTCCCAGGCGCGGTCCGGATACTCGCCCAGCGGGTTGCCAACTTCCACAACCGGCTGTAATGCAGTTAGCGCCAGCACCTTATCGGCCAACGCCACCACCGCGACGGTCCCGGTAGTTACTTTTAAAAATTGCCGTCTTGAAAGGAACATTGCGAATACCTCCTCGTGTGAAGACTGCTAAATTGCAGCCTAACATCATTGAAACTCTTTAAACTCCCTAAAAGGGACACCTTAACTTTACCACCTCCCTTCATAATTAAATTTCCTGAAAAATCAACTGGTTTTTAATAAGAGCATAAAACCGTTACTTTAAAACCCAGATAGTAATTGAGCAAAATCCACACCAATTAAAAAGTTTGAATGAAATTTTTATAAGTCATTGAAAATAAATTAAAAAATTAGATTTTTACGAACACGTTTCATTCCATGAATGTTTCGTAAAGGTAGCACCTGGTAAAACATCTCCACCTGAGTTTAAGGGAAAAGGCCATTTTACTAGGATATTTTATAAATTTCTCAACAATTTCAGAAGGTTGTGGATGTCAAACCCAAGGATACCGAAATGTAACAAACCCTCTATCTTTAAAAAGGCTAACCTCTCGTGTCTCGTGGTCCAGATAAGATTTAAATGGGTGTGAAAAATCCGCTACAAATTTTCGACAATAGATTAGGGAAGAGGCAGGAAAATTCATTTCACCATACTGCCCTGGGCCATTTGTTTACTTTAGCGTTATTCTTGATATGGATTAATTTTAATATTAATTTCAATGGCTTATGTTAAACTCCCACACCAAATTCTACAATTTTAGAACTAAATAAGGAATCAAAGGGAAATACACCACAACTTTTTGAGTGAGGCCACTTTTTCTGCCCCAAGGGTTCACCACACATTCTTTAACTGGAAATTTACCAATTTTTAATGTTTATTACCTAAGCAAATATGATCTATCAAGACTCTGATGGAGTTACGAAATGGTAACTGGTGAGAGCCTGTCGTTTGGTTGAACCATCGAGGGACGAGCGCTTGCAGAGTCCGGAAGATAATGGCACGGGGCCAAAGGAATGTTCCAGGTTACCCCAACTCAGAGACCAACGTTCGCTATGACTCCTGAATCAAAGGTAGGCTGACCCAGGATTTCCCTTCATCCGTGCTTCGATATAAACCAGCACCATTGGTCCCTGCATAAAGGGTCTGGAAATTCTGTGGATCCATACGCAAAACCCTGATATTCAAATTTTCTAATCCTTGATTCATGGGTTCCCAGCCTTCTCCAGCGTCAAGACTTTTATAAATTCCCTTACTGGTTCCCATATACAGATTTCTAGGGTTGGTCGGATCAATAACCACGCTGCTAATGTAAAGCTCACCCAAAGAGCCAGCGATACGGGCCCATGAGTCGCCCCGACTGGTGGTTTTAAACAATCCCCTGGTGGTCCCGGCATACACAGTCTCCGGAGTCTGGGGATCAATCACGATAGTATTGACCCCCAAGGCCATGGAGGCCATTTTGGCGTCATGGGGGACTAATCCCTCATTAATCTTCACCCAACTTTCAGTAGAATCGTCACTCCGATAGACTCCCCCACTTGTCCCTGCATAAAGAATATTAGGCCGTAGGGGATCAACGGCCAGGGCTACCACAAAGTTAATTTCTGTCATTCCCCGCATCCGTTCGGTCCAGGATTGCCCACCATCCGTACTGCGAAATATCCCCACTGTCGTCGCGGCATAGAGCGTCTGACTATTTCGAGGATGAAACACCAGTTGATTGACATTGGATGAAATGGTTCCCTTTTGAATTCCTGCATTATGAGGAAGCCATCGCTGGCCTCCATCAGGGCTTTTATAAACCCCATCCACCAAAGTCCCTGCAAAGACATTGGCAGGCAATTCTGGATCGATCAAGAGGTTCATGACTCGGATCCGACTCAGTTCGCCATTGAGGCGACGCCAGGAACCTCCCCCATCCCGGGTCTTATACACCGCTTCCTCCGTGGCAATGTACACAAGTTCTGGCTTTACAGGATGCACGGCAATGGACACGACGCGATCACTCCGTTGACTACATCCCCAAACCCCTGACACGAAGAAGGCCAGAAGAAGTCCAAGAAGTCGAAGCCAAGTCCCGGATAGCACTAACATTCCTTCCTTCCTTCAAAACCTTGCCCAGGAAACAACGTCCACCAAATCTTAATATCTTAAGGTTATTTCGGCCCTTGCTCTTCAACCATCGTTTGTACGCACCTTGGAACAGGAACTGGTAGAGGAAGAGCCAACACCTAATTAGTCATACGAATCGGTTTGGCATACCCCGTCAATTCAACATAACCCACCCCCATGACGGTTCCACTCTTGAAATGGCCCCGAACGTCCACTGCTCCTTCCCAATACGTCACCTGGGTACTCCGAGTGGTTACAAGCTCCTGGTCGACTTGACAAGGGACAATATTCAAGGAGATGTTTAAAGAATGAACCTTTACACTCCACCCAGAGGGGTACCGTGCCCCGCTATGCGGACTTACCCAGTGGTCAAGTACATGTACCGTAATGTCCTGGAGCGGCAAATACCTGGTTTCCCCATCAGCAAACACCACTGTCCCACTTGAAGCCGGGTCCGGGGTTCCATCCTTCCGGCGTAACAGGTAAATCATCAACTCAACCTTCGAATCCAGTTGAATGCTGAACCAATCCCATCCCACTTGATCCTCCCCCATTTCCCCCGACCCGAATTCATGATCCATCCAACTTAGTCCGGTCACCTCCATAGGATTTCCATTTATCCATATGGTCCCTTTCGTCGACAGCCTTGTGAATGAATAATAATGAGAGGCCTGGCCTTCTCCAGCTCCCTTCCGGCTCACTCCCTGTTCCCCATGAACAGCAGGCGGCTTCTCGGTCTCCACCAGAAGGTCAATCGCAAAATCCTTCGTTGCCGCTTCAAGCTGGAATTGAGTATGGTCTGGATTCTTGGCCTTTACCCGCCATCGATCAATCCAAACCTCTAATTGATTGGGCTCGGCTCCGGCCTTTCCCAGTCCCGCTCGACTGAGCTTTTCCGCATACCAAAAGGCTTGGTTTTCTTCATCCGTGAGCGCAAAATGAGCAAAGTACAACTGACGAATGGCCCACTGTGACGGATTAGAAGCCACACGGGGATCGTCGATAGCGCGTCGGAAAAAGGTCAGCTCAAACCCGAAGCGCCTCCCGTTCTTGGCAAAGAGATGCCCAGTGAAATACCACCACTCAATTCGAAATTGATCATGGGACCCATGATCTCGGGGAAAAACATAGGAATACCCAGGCCGCGCATGGACAAGTGGAAGGGCAGAGGGTTGGGGAGACTGAGCGACACAATGATCAAACGGCCCGAGGAGGAGAATCACAAGGGAGACCCATAGAGACCGCCTCCAATGCCCTGAACCCACTCGCACCATTTCGCTCTTCCTTCACCTTGAAGCTGACCGCCACATCAGAGGAAACCGAGGTGGCGAGGCTTATAGCACCCCCAGTTGGAAACGCGCAAACGCCTTGTGTAGAGCGGGAATGATTCGCCCGTCACACATTTCTTGACCAGTGAATCCCGTTGACAATTCTCAAGAGCGTCGGCTATCGTACCGCATGGCTCAACAAGATGCTTCAACTCCTTCCGCCACATTCTCCATTCCCGAAGTCATCCCTATTTTCCCACTTCCCAATGTCGTGCTTTTCCCTGATACGTTTTTACCCCTCCATATTTTCGAACCCCGATACCGGGAGATGGTTGCCGACGCCAGCCAGGGGGGGCAATGTATTGGAATGGCACTTATGAAAGACGGGTGGGAAGAGGGGTATTATGGCAACCCTCCAATCTTCCCGTTAGGGTGTGTGGGACGCATAAAAACCATCCATCAACTCCCAGACGAGAGGTCCAATATCATTCTGGAAGGGTTGCACCGTTACGACATTCAGGAAGAATATTTCGAAACCAGCTATCGACGAGCCAGAGTCATGCTGCGGTCGAAGGACCCGTTTGGCTCATTAGAAGATGCTTCGGTTCGAACCAATCTGATCGATTTAGCCACGCAATATTTACGAGCGAGACAAGCCCAGGACCTATGCAATTTGATTACTGGTCACACACTCACGGATGGGGTCTTAGTCAATAGCCTTTGTTCCTGCCTTGATTTCACCCCACTCGAAAAACAATTTTTACTCGAATCACACAATCTCCTCCAACAAGCCCGCCGGCTCATCGATCTTATCCAATTTAAGATGGAAGAATACGGTCGAAAGCCGGGGTGGGGCTAATGAGTTCCTCCCTCGCCATTGAAGTCACAGGTCTTGGGAAGACCTATGGCACCCTTAGGGCCATTGAGGACCTTTCCTTTACCATTACGAAAGGAGAAGTTTTTGGACTCCTCGGACCCAATGGGGCCGGCAAGAGTACCACGCTCCGAATCCTCATCACCTTACTGCGGCCAACGACTGGGCGAGCCACCGTTCTAGGCCATGATGTGGTGCAGGATGCCGCGAAGGTACGAGGGTTAATCGGATATGTACCCCAAGAGCGAGCTATCGACCGGTTTTTGACGGGACGAGAACACCTCGTGCTTTTGGGCCACCTGTATCACCTTCCCAAGCTAGAAGCCCAAGAGCGAATTAAAAACCTCTTGAAGTTGGTGGAGTTAGAAGACCATGCCGACCGCATTGCCAAGACGTACTCCGGCGGGATGAAGAGAAAATTGGATATCGCCTGTGGTCTTTTGCCCAATCCACAGCTTCTGTTTTTGGATGAGCCTACCCTGGGCCTCGACGTGCAAAGCCGCCTGCGGATTTGGGATTATATTCGTGGCTTGCGTGACCAAGGCATCACCATCGTCATGACCACCAATTATCTAGAGGAGGCCGATCTCTTGTGTGACCGGTTGGCCATTTTTGACGAAGGGCATATTCGAGTGATCGGCTCACCCAAGGAGTTAAAGGCTGGTTTGGGGGGAGACAGCCTGTCGTTGACGATCCACAACGCCCGACCGGACATGCTGGAGCGGTTGAGTGCCGGGTTAAAACCCTTACCGTTCATTCGGGAAACCCGCACCAAGGATAATGTTATTCATGTGAAAGTCGATTCACCTGAAAAGTCCTTGCCCGCCGTCCTTGAAATAGCAAGTCGGGTCGATTGCCAGGTAGAAACCATCGAATACCACCGACCACGACTGGATGATGTGTTTGTGGCTTACACCGGGCATGCCATGAAAGGCGAGTTCCCAGAGGTTGAATCCGAATAAGGGCTTGGCACTCTCACAGGGGCTGATAGCCGGTTAATTTTTCTTCTACCCAAAAACATGAGTTCCACCCAATGACCACCCAACACTACAGACAAGAGGTCCTGGCCTTGACCATGAGGTGGGTCCGCCGGCTGAGCCGAGAAAAATTTAGCATGCTGTTCACGCTCGTCCAGCCGATGCTCTTTTGGCTGATTTTCTTCGGGAACCTTTTCCAACACGCCGCTGACACCCAGGTGTTTCAGGTCGAGAATTATATGAGTTTTTTAGCCGCCGGTGTGGTGATCATGACCGTGCTTAACAACGGACTTTCGGGCGGGGTTGACCTCTTGTTTGATAAGGAGAATGGTTTTTTAGAGCGCCTGATGGCCACGCCCATTCATCGGACCTCTATCATCTTAAGCCGGTACCTGTTTGTGATCACCATTACTTCATTGCAAATCCTGGTCATACTGGCCGTCGCCTTTCTTTTTGGCGTCACCCCGGAAACCGGCCTGCTAGGAGTGGCCGTCATTCTTTTCATCGGTATGCTGTTCGGGATTGGCTTAACCGCCATCTCCCTGGCCTTAGCGTTTTCCGTCAAAAGCCATGGTGATTTTTTCTCGGTGCTGGGGTTTCTTTCCCTCCCAATGATTTTCCTGAGTTCAGCCCTCGTGCCACTCGCAGCGATGCCCGGATGGATGCGAGCAGTGGCGTTTCTCAACCCCATGACTTGGGTGATCGAAGCCGTGAGGCCCTTGATCATCTCGGGCTGGGCCGCTGCCCTTCCTCAAGTGGCCATAGCTATAGGCATACTGGTGGTCTTTGACGCCATTTGTCTTTATGGAGGAGCCCAAGCCTTCCGACGAGCCATTGGCTAACGTGGAACTGTCCCCAAATGGAAAACCCCTTGGTAAGCCCTGACCAGGTTTCTGAAAGCCAGATTAAGGCCCTGATCTACTTGCTTTCGGACCAAGACGAGCGGGTGGCTCAAACCATTCATAACCGCCTGGTTACCGCGGGGAGACCGGCGCTACCCTATCTAAAAGAAGCGGGGCTTGATGACCCGGCCATGGCCCAAAAAATAACCAAAGTTGTGGAGAACATTTGCTTTTCCGAACTCGAGCTCTCCTTTGAGAGCCTGGTCAGGACACCTGAATCAGAAATAAATTTAGAGACGGGGGCATTTCTCATTGCCCGAACCGCCTATCCCGAGCTTAACGTCCAGTATTACCAGGAAATAATCAATGAAATGGCCGAGGACATTCGTAGCCGCTTCGGAAAGGGACTAACCATCCTTGAGAAAATCAGGATCGTGAATCAATACCTCTTCAAGGAACGGGAGTTCAAAGGAAACACCAAAGATTACTACGACCCTGAAAACAGTTACCTGAACCGAGTGATCGATCGACGTTTGGGGGTCCCGATCACCCTTTCACTGCTGTATCTGCTCATTGGACAAAGGGTGAATCTCCCCCTCTATGGAGTTGGCATGCCGGGCCATTTCGTCGTAAGGCTGGAAGCCAGGCAGATTTTCATCGATTGTTTTAGCGCAGGCACCATTCTGACTTGGGCCGACTGTGTCAAGTTTCTTAAAGAATCAGGCACCGGAATTAAGCATCACCACCTGTATAAAAGTCCCAACCACCACATTCTCGCCAGAATGCTCCGAAACCTCATGGCGATTTTTCAGAAACGTCAGGAGGTTCAGAAAGTCACCCACCTCCACCGGCTCCTCGAGCTCGTGGAGGGATTCGGGAAAAACAGTACCCACTAAAGGGTTCACATCCCGGTCTCCATGACCCAATCACAGGGGAAAACCGCACCTGAGGGGCAGCGGGGACAAGCCAACCTGCCTTCCGCCCTTTTTGTCATCGCCCTAATCGTAGCGGGGATTTGGGGTTGGCACCACCTGTCCTTCGACGCCCAGGATATCATCATCGAGGAGGTGATCCCTGTGGTGTTCCTGACCGGCGTGGCCAGCTTGTCGGTGTGGTTGGGAATAAAGAAAATCCGGAAGCGGCGGAACATCCTCAAGCGCCGAGATACACTTATCCAGCAATTTACCCAAGAAACCTCAATTCGGAAACGTTTCGACCTCGCCACTGCTCTCATTGAGTTGAATAACTATGAACGCCAAGGGTTGGAATCCATTGCCCCAGCCATGGCCCAGGTGTTTGCGTCAACCATCAAAACCTCATTGGGCGACAAACAGCACCGGCTTCGCGGGATGGCCGCCAGTCATTTGGGAGTCCTCGAGCATCGAGAGAGTATCCCGTTGTTGATCCGGGCTCTGGAAGATGACCATGCCTATGTCCGAGGATGTGCCGCCTTGGCCCTAGGCCGGATGCGGGCGGTCGAAGCAAAGGCCAAATTGGAAATCACCATGAAAGAGGATTGGGACCAGACTGTGAGAAGCCGCTCACGGGAGGCAGTCGAGAGAATGGGGTAGGAAAGAATGGAGTCGGGTGGATGTAACTTTACAATGGGTAATGGTGAATGTAAACGGGGAGCTTTTCTCAGCGGTCTTATCCCAAGATACGACTCAGCGCGGCTTGGTCCGCACTCGTAAAGCGGTACCCCCTGCCATACAGCGTTCCCATCCCCTTTGTCAAAACTGTAAACTCAACGGCTTGGCGCACGGTATCGAATTTGTGGTTAAGGACCATGACGTACTCAAACGGAGCGTCGCCCTCATGAAAGATCATGTCAAAGGATTCCAATACATCTTTCAATTCCGTGGCATTATATTCTCCGTCATCGTTTCCATCACCGACTAAGGCAAACTGGTAATAGTTCAGGCTCAAAGAGAGCGAGGTCTGAGTTCGACTAAAGGCGGCCCGGGCTCCATCCAGGCCATTCGGATATTGAGAGAGACATGGGTGTGTTTCCTGCGTCAGGAGAGAATGGGGAAAAGACAGCATTTCCACCTGAGGGCGCGGTGGTTTCTTCTTCAGTTGCCGATAAAACCATTGGGTACAGGATTCGGCGTCAACAAACTCTCGTTTATCCTTTGAGATCTGTTGGGTAATATGGTCCGTAAACCCCTGAAAAACCCCAAATACAGCCATTCCCAGCCCGCTGGTCCCTAAAAGGACCAAGGCACCAATCAGCACCGCGACAAGTTTGGGCGAGACAATCTTTTGGAAGACTTTAGATCCTCTCATGGTTTTTCCCACCTCTTCAGCTTTTTAATATACCATCATATCGGTACAACGCCTAGCCAAAAAAACTTCAAAATCTTTTGAACGATCCTTGGGGGAGGGGTCTTGATTTTTACCCTTATCCCGAACCCCATGTTATGATAACCCCATGGTCTCAGAAACCATCACTTTAGAAGGCCATATCATCGATTCGTTAATCCTCGCGAAGGTCTTGGACACCATCCTTCAGATGGGTGGCACCTTTGATCTGACCGAGGTCAAAATCGGCGAAACCCGCGAAGAGTCCTCTCTTGCAAAAATCCGTGTCCGGGCTGAAGCACCAAAACTTCTGGATGAAATCCTCCAAACCATTCAACCTCATGGAGCGACCGTCCAGCACATCGCCGACTGCCAAGTGGAACCTGCCCCAAAGGACGGAGTCCTCCCCGATACCTTTTACGCCACCCCTCATCTCCCCACTCAGGTTCGATTAAAGGGCCAATGGGTGGATGTAGAGGCCATTGAAATGGACCTCGCTATTCGAATTACCCAAGATCCACCTACAGCCCATACCATTCCTATGGCCGAAGCCAAGAAGGGGGACTTAATCGTCGTCGGGCGAACAGGGGTTCGGGTGTTTCCCCTGGAGCGTCCAAAGGAACGGGATGTCTTCGGTTTCATGGAAGCGCAGGTCTCTTCCGAACGCCCGCACCAACCAATCATTACCGATGTGGCCAAAAGAATGGCGGGCATTCGGGAGAACCGAACCTCACATCACGATCCCGGTCTAGGGGAAAAAGTTCTCTTGGTGGGAGGCCCGGCGATTGTCCATTCCGGGGGCCGAGAAGCTGTGTCCTGGCTCATTCAGGAAGGTTACATCCATACCCTTTTTTGTGGGAACGCCCTTGCCGCACACGATATCGAAGCCAGTCTGTTCGGGACCTCCTTGGGATTCGGACTGTGTGCCGGAAGGTCGGTGCCTCATGGGCATGAACACCACCTCCGGACCATCAACCGCGTTCGAGCAGCAGGAAGTATTCGGAAAGCGGTGGAGTCCGGGCTCATTAAAGATGGGATTATGGCGTCCTGCATTCACCACAATGTGGAAATGGTGTTAGCCGGAAGCATTCGGGATGATGGGCCTCTACCCGGTGTCATCACGGATACCGTGCAAGCCCAAACCGCCATGCGCGCGGCCTTACCGGGAGTGGGATTGGCCCTCCTGGTGGCGACGACCCTCCACGCCATCGCGACGGGAAATTTGCTCCCGGCCAAGGTGCCCTCCGTGTGCGTGGACATCAACCCTGCCGTTCCGACCAAACTCAGCGACCGGGGCAGCTTCCAAGCGGTAGGATTAGTGATGGATTCCTCATCCTTCCTTCGACAAGTCGCCCAGGTCCTCGGGTGGAAGGGGTAAGAGCATGGGCAGACTCCTCATATGTTCACCGGACTATTATGGGATTGAATATGAAATTAACCCCTGGATGCGGGTGTCCAATGCCGCGGACCCACAAAAAGCCAGGGATCAATGGGTGCAACTTATCAGGGTTCTTGAAGAAGAGGTCGGCGCCAAATTAGAGCGGCTGACACCGGTGCCGGGATTACCCGACCTGGTGTTTACTGCCAACGCCGGCGTCGTGTACGAGGGGAAAGCCGTCCCGAGCCGATTCCGCCATCCTGAACGACAACGGGAAGAAGAGCACTTCGAACGATGGTTCGCGGAAAAAGGCTATCAAGTGATCACGCTGGAAAAGGAATGTTTTTTTGAAGGAGCAGGAGATCTTCTTGGCTTTCCGGATACCTGGTTTGGCGGGTATCGACAACGCAGCGACATCCGTGCCTATCCCCAGCTAAGCGAACTATTCGGGAAAGAGATATTACCCCTGGAACTTGTGTCGGGACATTTTTACCACCTCGATACCTGCTTATGTCCGCTCAGTGGAGGGGAACTGTTGTATTATCCTCCAGCGTTTGATTCGTATGCCCAAACCACCATCGCCCATCGGGTCGAAGAAAACCGCCGACTGGTTGTGCCACAGAATGAAGCTGAAAGATTCGCCTGCAATGCGGTGTGCATCGACACCCATGTCGTGCTCCCCTCCGGCTGCCCCGAAACCATGTCGATGCTCCAAGACCGGGGCTACACCCCCCACCCCGTCGAACTGGATCAGTTTCTCAAAGCCGGCGGCTCCGCCAAATGCCTGACCCTTGCTTTAGATTAATCTTTCCGTTCTTTTGTTTCGGCAAAAGGACCAAAACCATTTCTGCCCCTGCGTGGCCTTTCAGGTTCCCTGCGATGCTCGCCGACTCCGGCGGCTGCGCAACTCGCTTCGCTCAGATAGTGCTCGCCGTCTTTCCGGATTCGTCTGTGCTTCTCGGCCACGCAGAAGGCAGTTGAAAATTCCGGAAGAGTTAATAAAGATCCCCGTAGCAAGCTGGCGGGGTATTCAGAGGAAAAAAGAATCTCATTTTCTAAAAAGGAAACCCCGTAGCAAGCTAACGGGGAATTGCCAGTTTAAGCTCTCATAATCAAACGCATCCTACCCCATGGA
>JACZVJ010000093.1 GCA_022572725.1 Nitrospinota bacterium
GTATACGCCTTCTTCGCGGCCACCGATAAAATCCTGAAGGAGGAGTACAGGTCGCTCCTTGCAAAACGCCTGCGCGAGATTCTCCGATCAATTTCCCTCAGTTCCCCTTCTGAATCGGACTGGGCGCTGCTAGTTACGGAATCCTTCGATGCGGTATTTGGCAGAAAGCTCTTCTCCTGGAAGCGAATCCGGAATTCCTGGCTCATATCATCTTCTGTGTCGTTGTCCTCACTCTCGTTTGGGCGCTAGTTCGGACCGATCAGTTTACCTCTCTCTTTGACCGCACCGAAAGAGACATTTCGGCGCTCTTCGCGGGTGTGCTTTTCACAGCCTACGCGCTCAATCTCATCCCCGACTTCATCTCGGCCCTTCAAACACGCTTCATTATGGGCGTATTCCTCCGGTCCCGTACGATGCTCGCTCGATCGTCTCTCTTAGTTCTAGGCGTTGTGCTCACATCGCTTGTCTTTGCCGGAGTCTATCTCCTCTTCCTTTCGGCGTTCGACCTGCTCTACGGTGCTTCGAAGGAAATTCGAGACGTGTGGGACGTGCTCCGCTTTTCGAGTCTAGAAGACGCGCTCGTGTTCTTCGCCAGCTACGCTCCCGCCCTCTCGGCACAGCCGGGGAATCCATCAATCGGCATATTCTTCTACTGGACCTTTTTCCCAACCCTCTGGGTGTTCGGGCTACTCGGCGCAGCTCTGCTCCTCCGCATGTACGGCGCGATCACCGGCCGTATTAGTACTCTTCCCAGATTCCTGAATATCGATGCGCAACCCCTTCAGACGCTAGGGCTGCTATTATCGATCGTGGTTGCGCTCGTTGGCGTGGTGGTCGTGCTAGTGCCCTAACAAGGCGATGCAGCTGATGTGGCACAGCACCTTCCAATCAACCTCTGGAGCATGCTGGCCTCAACCGTGGGTGCCTCAGCGACCGTCGGCTGCTTGTGCCACGCAGCTGAGCGCCCAGTCCGTTCGTTCGCAAAGGCGCGAGGGCGGGCACATTGGCAGACAATTTGACGATGCCCCTATACCCCCAGTTTTGTGCAAGAGGTCAAACGCTGTGTACCGCCCTAGTCTATTGTGGACCGTGACTCCGCAGGGTGCGCGTGCACGCACACGGATGGCCCGATCCCATCCGAAGGCCATGGATGGGAACAACTGTCAATCCGCCTCTACGTAGAACTTTTAGGTTGCGCCTGGGTTGTAGATTTGCGGACAGGTGACCCACTTTGGTCTACTCCTGTCCGCGTCTCCGTTTGCGGAAACCGTTGAAATAGCTGTAAACGCAGGGGTTCACGAGTTCACGTCCTGCTTCTCATAAGCCGCGGGTTGGGGGTTCGAATCCCTCCACCGCCACCATATTTTCCAATACCCTCAGTTTTCTCTTTTTAACCCTTCTCCATGACCCACGAAAACCCCATTGTGCCTTCCCCACTTAGGGAGGTGGTCATCGCATCATGAAAATGGGGATGGGCACCGGCTGGGACTGCCTGATCAGGGACTGTCCCCCTTCTGCGCCGGAGCCAGTCCCCATTTTCTGAACAGGCGGTGTATGGTGAGAAAAGGGTGAATGGGCTCACATGGGAAAAGGAGCCCCATGGGCCTTAAAACAAGATTAGGATGCCAGGCGTGTGGCGAAGAAATATTCCTGAATCTCTTTAGGCAGGTCCCTCGAATGAAGGCTTTGAACAATGGTGATGACCTCTTGGGCAAGATCCACCACCATGGCTTCTTCCTTGGGTTGCTCCGGGGCGCACACCATTACCTGCGGTTTGGTTCGGTCCTCAAAATTTACACTGGTGACCAATCCCAGTGACCCATCGCTCAGTTTCACCACACTCCCCGGTGGATACACTCCAAGGACCCTGACCAGCGCGATAATGACTTCCTCCGATAATCTGTCTTTCTCCGCCACTTGGCCATTATTATAGAGGTGCGATAAGGCTTCAGACGGGGTCAGACTCTTGGACAGATCGGCCTGATGGCATAGATGATAGTATTCATCAACCACCATGACGATCTTCGCAAGTAGCGAGATTTCCTCCCCTTTTAACCCCAATGGAAACCCGGTGCCATTCAGTCGCTCATGGTGTTGGTAAATGACTTCCACGCTGGATGGGGGGAAGCCTGTAAATCGTTCCATGGCTTCTTTTCCATATTCAGGGTGACGAAGCCACTCGTGATGTTCCATTTTGGTTAATCCAGTTCTTTTGGAACGCAGCCCTGAGGGCCAGTTTTGCTTTCCAAAATCGTGCAACAACACTCCCATTCCCAAAGCGTGCATGTCTTCTTCCCCAAGGCCAAATTCTCTTCCAAGGATCATGGAAAGAATACTGATGTTCAGGGAATGGGCAATAAAAGCGTCTTCGGTATCCGTGGAGCCCAATACGTCAATAAGAGCCGTGGAGGAAGATTTTTTGGCCACTACCTCTTTAAGGGATTGAGTAACCTGGTCCACCGATTTGAGTCCGCCAACATGCCCGTCACCGATTCTTTTCATCCCGATTTTCGTTTGGGCAAAGAGTTGGTGGTACAGATAGTCGGCGCTTTGAATTTCTTCACTATGCTGCTTGCAGGCTTGAATCTGTTCTTCCCTGAGTTCTTCGGGAGGTTTCGGTGATGGGATTTCCGGGGTGCAAGCCGTCGGTTGGACTTGTTCCTGTTTTTCTGTAGCTTGGCTACTTTGACCAACCTGGTTTTTCGGGGTTGCCTCAGGGTCGGACAGGTCAGGGTCGTAAAATAGTTGAGCCTTTCGAATGCCACGAATAGTTGCTATTTCTTGTTGTGATGAAACTTTGAACTTATTTTTGGCAAACGGATGGTTCCACCACGAACATTCGAGTTTGATATACAGGCCAACTTGAAGGTCTTCGAGTTTTAATGGGACAAAAGGCACGAGATGCTTCCTCCGTCGTCTTTTCTTACCCGCGAAAAATAAACACTTTTATCGGTATGCTTTCCTCGCGCGTATCCTGCAGTCGCAGATAAAAACCCATCTTGGTGTTCGTTCGTTTTTTAATCGGTATTATGTAGGGAAAACTTCAGAGGGCAGTCGGTTTCTCTGTGATAGGACCCACAGCTACACACTAAGTGGCAAGACCCGAGAAACCCTTCAAACCAAGGGGGTCCAACAGCCGATGGGTCGATTTTACAGTGCCCATGTTCAGACTGTCTCAACATTTTACTCTGAACCAATTGAATTTAAAGGGAAAATTAAATTTTTTCTCCTTTCACCTTCCAAGCCCTGAGATGAGTTGGCCCCAACCACCCTCCAACCCTTAAAGCCCCATTTGAAAAATTGAGTCAACCCTGAACGAGGGTAAAAAATGGTTGGCCTGGAGTGGGTGTTCATCCTCGTTTTCGGAGGGTTTGGCCGCCTATTCAGAGGGAATCCCCTGAAGCCGGAAATGAGTCAACAATTGGACAGGGTGCGCAAGGGGTGCCGGAGGTTCCCCAAAGACCACCCACTTAGCCGTCTGCGGGGTTCCCTTTGACAGATTCGAGAAAATATTCTTCCAAAATGTGAACCCGGAGCTGATCCATGATGACGATCTGACGCTGATCAAAGGTGTTGGCCCAATACAGGTAGGCCAACTCACGGGCACAGGTCCCGAACTCGATGTGCCGCTGCCGGCCATCTGGCTCTTCCGCAGTTTCCTGCTGGTAAACTTTTCGACCAGAAAGCTGTTGCCACACTTCCTGGGCAGCAGGTGTATGATTTTCATATAAGGGGGTTTGGGTTAGGTCCTCCTCTCCTGTTTTCGGCCATATCCTTACCAATGCGGTAGACCAGTCAGGATCTCGTTCACAATTACCCATCGCTTTGTCGAGGAAACGGTCGATGAACGGTTCATCCGATAAACTCCCGATCACAACACCACGAAACCTACACTCCGCATTCATGTAGCCATAGGTTAACGCCCCATCAGCCTCTCCGCATTCAAGATAAATCTTTTCACGATTAGCCGCTTCCCAGCTCTGTTTCCATTTGACTCGACGATTGGGCAAACGAGGCCATACCCATTCAGCACTTGCCCCGGTGCATCCATAGAGCCGTTGGTCGGGGTTCACTTCGGGTTCTTCAACCCATACACGGGTGGGTCGGCGTGAAGTTCGCCTCAGAACATAAAGCGGCCCATCCTGAACCATCTGATCAATGGATTGATAAGACAGAACACGGGGGTCCACAAGGGTTTGGAAGCCCCTGGCTGCCAATGCCCTTTGCAACAAAACCCGGCGGCCTAGGTGGCCGGACTTCTCAAACAAAATCAGGGTGGCTCCTGATGATAGACTTCGCAAAAGAGAATCCAACCGGTCCTTGATCCCCGTCCGCTTTTCCACAACTTCCTGGACCTGGACATCCCGGGCCCGTTCAAACGTTTGCCAGGTTTGGCTGGGAAGACCTGGGTCCGTTTCAGATTGGAACAAGGCATGAGTGGATACAATACAATCGAAGGGACCCGGAAGCTCATCATCTGGAATCGCAACGCATGAAAAGTGGACATTTTTGATGCCTCGGGTCTGGGCATGTCGCAGTGCCACAGCGATCGATTGGGAAGACCGATCAATCCCGGTAAATGTCACCTCTGGGAACAGTTTGGCGTACCACGTCGTCAGGATTCCTACGCCACACCCAAAGTCGAGGACCCCCTGCCCGGAACTCAGATGTGCAGCGACTGCGCTCCCCACTTCGAGATAATAGTGATATCGCTCGCTATAGAGGACGGGAAGGACCGAGGGGGAAGCTGCCAAATCATAGAAGGCGAGGTCGGCTGCGGGGTTGCCCTGCCGGTCCCCCGCAAGGTCATGTAGCCGAACCAGTTCCTCACGAGTCAGCACTTCCTGTTGCCAAGCATAATAGTCGGCTTCCGTTGAGAATGAGCGGAGTCCCCAACTTGCCAAATGTTCTTCAAGACTGTGAGGGAGAGCTGGAGAGGAGGGCTGAATCGCCATCAGGCTGTCCTGTTTCAGGGAAAACATTCTTTTAAAGAACGGCCTTCCTGATCACCTATAGGACTCGCACCCGAGCAGGTTATTGAAAAACCCTTTTGACACAGGGGCAACACAGCATTCTAGGAGATCAGGGACGGCATCAGAACAGCTAGCAGGATGGTCAAAAAGGCCGTCCAGCGCGGCCGCAGCAAGCGAGGAGGCGGAGGGGGCCATACTCTGCCCGGTACATCGAGACTCCAAGCGCCACGAGAACAAAGCTGGCGGACTTTTTCAACATCCTGCTAAAATTTGACGGACATCATCATGGCATCCTCATAGGCTTGAGGAACCGGATGAGGTTGGCGAAGGTGACCAGACCCAAAAGCCACGTACTTTTCCACAGTGAGTGCTTGGAGGGTAAGGGGACCGCGGGCATGGAAGTGGGTGGTATTCATCCCAATCTCGGAACCCAGGCCAAAGGGTGGCCCTCCATGCAACCGCGTGGAGGCATTCACCATGACCGCACTGGAATCGACTTCCCTCACAAACCGCATGGCCGTGGCATAATCACGTGTGACAATGGCATCGGTATGCCCTGGTCCATACTTCGCAATGTGGGCAATTCCTTCATCCATATCCTTGACGATTTTAATGGCCAGAGTCAGGGATTGATACTTCTGGCCCCAATCCTCCTCTGAAGCATTTTTGATCCCTTTGTGACCCGTCATCTCCATCACTCCCATTAACGAAATGGTTTTGGGACAGCCACACAGGTCCACCTTAAATTCCTCCAGCAACCGACGAAGGAGGCCTGGAAGCAATTGGCGGGAAGCGGCCTGATGGACGAGGATGGTATCCGCTGCGTTTGAGGCCAAGGGATCTTGAATTTTGGAATTGACGACAATGCTCTGGGCAAGCGGGAGTTCGACATCTCCATCAATGTACACATGACAAGGCCCGCCATCATAGCCCAATACCGGCATCCGCGCCTGCTCCATGACGGCTTTGCGCAATCCACCCTTTCCTCTTGGAATAATGGCATTGACATACTTAGGGAGACGAACCAGTTCCAAAGCCCCTTCAGGATCCGGACGATCCAAAAAAGTTATGGCCGCTTCTGGTATTCCACCCTTTGTAGCCGTTTCTCGAAGCACGCCTATCACTGCCATATTTGTGTAAAACAATTCCCGCCCCCCTCTAAAAATACAGACATTTCCTGTTTTTAGGCACATGGCAATCGACTCGGCCGTTACCAGAGGTCCGAACTCTGAAATGACGGCAATGACCCCAAGGGGAACACGGACACGACGGACCTGCATGCCGTCATCCGTATTCCATACGTGGGTCACTTCCCCAATGGAATCAGGCTGCTCCGCAATAGCCTGAATCCCCTCCCCGATCTCATGAACCTGCTCTTCGGTGATCTTTGCCCGATCCAGAGCCTGACGGTACGCCTCCGCCCCCAGATCTTTTGGAATAGCCTCAAGATCTTTGCTGTTGGCTTCGAGAATTTCCTCCGTTCGCGTACCCAATTGCTCTGCCATCTCAAAAAGCACCTCTGTCCGCTTCCCATTGGCCACAAGCGCGAATGGTCTAGCCGCCTCCTGGGCTTTTTTCGCTAGATTTTGCACATAGATTTTAATTGGTATTTGAACCATGGTGATGCCTCAAACTCCTGATTGACGGATATGAACTTCTGTGCCTTTCCTTCCTTAAGGTTACGAATTTACCTCCATTACACGAAAGGAGTCAAAAACTCCCTGCCGAGAGGGTTCATTGCCATGGCTTCTCCCACATTGTTTGGAGCCTTGATTCCTTGACAACAACCAACCTACGACCCATTCCACCTTTTAACCGTCTCCCTCTTCGAGGGTCAATCACGTCCTGGTGCCTTTACGAAACATCTCCGCACCTCCCATCTCCGTACCTCCCATCTCCGTACCTCCACCCACCACTTCCCCATGGCCCATGATAGGCTGGCCGATGGAGCAGGCCTTGTGGACCCCTCACGTCGCTTGAACTGATATCACTGAAATCGGGGGGTCCCTCGTATTTTCTTACCCTTGAAATGAAAACTTTGCTATGCTAACTTTCGTAGGTTTAGGAAGGTGAGGAAAGGTGAGGAAATGTGTCCCTCTCCTGAACCCCAACCCCACGCTCGATGGAGGATAGTGAACACTCCGGCAAGAAAATGTCAGATGACCAAAATCCTTGAGGACCACATTGAAAGAGGGAAACCCCGTCACCGAAAGGAGATGAGTCATTCATTATGGTGACAATCAAAGAAATGTTGGAAGCAGGTGTCCATTTCGGCCACCAGACCAATCGCTGGAACCCAAAAATGAAACCCTATATTTTTGGGGAGAAGAACGGCATTTATATTATCGATCTCCAACAAACAGCTTCGTTGTTCAGGAAGGCTTACGAGTTCGTTCGGGATATCGTGGCAACTGGTGAATCCGTTCTCTTTGTAGGGACAAAACGGCAAGCTATGGGAATTATCGAGGAAGAAGCCTCCCGATGTGGAATGTTTTATGTGACCCAACGGTGGCTAGGAGGAATGTTGACCAATTTTCAAACGATCCGTCGTAGTGTGACCCAACTCAGGAAACTTGAGGCTGCCCAAACGGATGGCACTCATGAACGGCTGAAGAAAAAAGAAGTTCTCCGAATGGAGAAAGAGCGTGCGAAGCTCAATAAATTTCTCAGCGGCATTAAGGAAATGGACACCCTGCCCGGCTGCGTCTATGTTCTTGATATCCGCGTTCAACATATTACCGTGAAAGAAGCTAATCGACTTGGGATCCCCGTGGTGGCCCTTGTGGATACCAACTGCGACCCAGAGGGTATCGATTACCCCATTCCCGGCAACGATGATGCGATCCGATCATTAAAGCTCTTCACAGCTCAGATTGCTGATGCCTGCATTGAGGGCATGCAGATACGGGCTAAACAAGAGAAACCCATGGTTGGAGAAGATGACAGAATCATGGCGGACATGCTGACAGCTCGCACGTCGGAAAGTAGCATAGAAAGCATTCCCGCACCGTAATAGGGTTCCTGCCTTATACTGTTTCCTCACATCGAGTAACACCACTGAACGGTAAGGGAGAGAAGAGCACATGGTAAGCATGCGCGCCTTGGTGAAAGAACTTCGAGCTAAAACCGGAGCCGGCATCTTAAATTGCCAAAATGCCCTCAAGGAAAATGGCAACGATATTGAAAAGGCCATTGACCACCTTCGTCAAAAAGGCCTGGCCCTCGCTCAAAAGAAAGCCAGTCGGGAAACCAAAGAAGGGGTCATCTCGGCCTATATTCACGCCGGGAGCAAAATCGGAGTCCTCGTCGAGGTCAATTGCGAGACGGATTTCGTGGCCAGGAACGATGAGTTTAAAGCCTTTGTCAAGAACATCACGCTTCAAATCGCAGCAGCCAATCCTTCGTATGTTCAAAGGGAACAGGTCCCCGCCCATCAGCTTGACCGGGAAAAAGCCATCTACCTCGCCCAGGCAAAGGAGCTGGGAAAACCAGAAACGACATGGGATAAAATCGTTCACGGGAAAGTTGAGAAATTTTTCCAAGAGCAATGCCTCCTGGAACAGACTTTTATTAAAGACCCGAACACCACCATCCACGACTTGTTGACCCAAACAATTGCCAGGCTGGGGGAGAACATTACAATCCCTCGGTTTACCCGTTACCAACTGGGCCAGGAATGAAGTCACTCCGATACCGGCGCATTCTCCTCAAAATTAGCGGAGAGATGCTGGCGGGAAGCCAGGACTATGGCATTCAGCCTGATGTTCTTGAATCCCTAACCCATGAAATCGACGAAGTGGTAAAAATGGACGTCGAGGTCGCGTTGGTCATTGGTGGAGGAAATATCTTTCGAGGCATTGCGGCCAGTGCCTCAGGAATGGAACGGGCGTCTGCAGACTACATGGGGATGTTGGCGACGATGCTCAATGCCCTCGCCTTGCAGAACGTTCTTGAGAAAAAAGATATTTCCACGCGCGTCCTCTCGGCAATTGAAATGCGCCAGCTGGCTGAAGGCTATATTCGCCGTCGCGCCATTCGGCATCTCGAAAAAAAGCGTGTGGTCATCTTCGCTGCTGGAACGGGCAATCCCTACTTTACCACCGATACCGCTGCAGCCCTTCGTGCCATGGAGATCGGGGCGGATGTCATTTTGAAGGGCACAAAGGTAAATGGCATCTATGATGCCGACCCCGTCACCAACCCACAGGCCAAGATGTTTGCGAACCTTCCATTTTTGTCGGTCCTCAATAAAAGTCTGAAGGTCATGGATGCGACTGCGATAACCCTGTGCATGGACAATAACCTCTCGCTCATCGTGTTCAATCTGACAGAGCCAGGGAATTTAAGGCGGGTTGTCCAGGGGGAAAAAATTGGGACAATGGTGACCCAGGATCCCAATCCCACTCTCAACTGAAGACCCTTTTGCCCTTTATGTCCAACGCCACATTTGAAAAGGTCACGAAGGGAATGGAGGGGGCCATTGACCATCTGAAAAAGGAGTTGGGTGGTCTTCGGAGCGGTCGGGCGTCTCTTTCCCTCCTTGATCGAATCATGGTGAACTATTACGGAACTCCAACTCCCTTGAAACAAGTGGGAAATTTGGCCATGCCCGACAGCCGCCTTATGACAATCCAGCCATGGGATCCGTCAATTATCAAAGACCTTGAAAAAGCTATTTTAACTTCGGACCTGGGCCTGACGCCTTCCAATGATGGAAAAATCATTCGCCTGCCCATTCCGCCCCTAAGCGAAGAACGACGAAAGGAAGTGGTCAAGATCTGTAAGAAATTGGGTGAGGACACGAAGGTCCACATCAGGGGGATCCGTCGAGAAGGCAACGACGAATTAAAACGCCTCCAAAAGGAGGCTACAATAACGGAAGATGAGCTGCATCACGGCGAGGCCGAAATCCAAAAAATTACCGACCGGGATACAAAGAAAGTCGATGAACTACTGAAGAAGAAGGAGGAGGAAATCTTAGAAATTTGAGGTTCAGCCTGTGCCCAATCAGTTCACTCTGACTTTGCCCTCAGAACGCTCCGCCCTCTCCCCCACCATTGCTTCTATCAGTCTTCCCGCCCTAGCCCACAATCTCGGGGAGGTCCAACGACTCCTTCCTCCACAGTGTGAAATCCTGGCAGTCGTCAAGGCCGACGGATATGGACATGGAGGACTCATGGTGGCCGAAACCTTGTCCCGCCTTGGCATTCGTCGCTTCGGTGTGACAACGGTCCAGGAGGGCGTGGCCTTACGGGAGCATGGAATTCGGGAATCCATTTTGGTGATGGGTGGGGTCTTCCCCTTTCAACTTTCCGAACTCATTCAGTACACCCTTATCCCAGTTCTTCATGACGAGGACACCGCGCAGGGTCTTGCAGAGGCATTACGGGGGAGGGTGCCCCCTTACCCGGTACACATCAAAATTGATACCGGCATGAGGAGACTGGGCCTGCCACCGGAGAAAACCCTTTCCTTTGTGCAATCTCCACTTTTCAACGGGCGGTTACAGTTGGAAGGGCTTATGACCCACCTGGCCGATGCGGACAACCCGGATCCTGATTTTACCCTAGCGCAGATCAAGCAGTTTCAGGCAGTCGCCGACCAACTTCGATCGGCTGGGATTCCCATTCCACTCCTCCATGTTGCCAACACAGCCGGTATTCTCTTCCACCCAGAAACCCACCTCGGACTTGTCCGGCCAGGGATCATGCTCTATGGCCATACCCCAACAGGGGTGAAACCCCACACGGCGCGTCTTCAACCGGCCATGCGCCTTTTCACGAAAGTCATCCAAGTTCGGAGCGTGGGGGTTGGAGACCGTCTCAGTTATCAGGGTGCCTTTCGAACCACCCGGGCTTCCCGAATCGCCGTACTTCCTATTGGCTATGCCCACGGATATAGTCGACGACTCTCCGATAAAGGCATGGTGTTAGTGCGAAACTGCCGGGTGCCCATCGTCGGGAACATATGCATGGATATGATGTTAATCGATGTCACTGACCTGCCCCAAGTTCAACCAGGAGACGAAGCTGTCTTGATGGGAAAACAAGGCTCGGAGGAAATTTCCGCTCAGGATTTAGCAGGGTGGCAGGACTCGATTCCGTATGAAGTCTTATGCAGCATCGGGCCCCGAGTTCACAGAATTTACGAGCCGTTGCCTTAATTCGTGAAACATGAGGCGCAAACCGTGAGGGAAATCCCCAAAAATCCTTCTTCGCCCTAGGAGCCTGTCCGAGATTAGCGATCGTCGCGAGGGTGTGCTGGTTTGAGTCAGATGTTTCGATCGTTTGAGGCGAATAGTGGGGCCTATTGAACGAAAAGGATCGGAAGATCTGACCAAATCCAGCACAACCGCAGCAGATCCGTCTAATCTTGGACAGGCT
>JACZVJ010000094.1 GCA_022572725.1 Nitrospinota bacterium
TTTTTACTTCCTATTTTCATTGAAATTATGTTTCTTCCGGAATTAGCGTGGGTAAAAAATGATGGGTGAGCCTCCTCGTGTGCCCCTCCTTTTTAAGGAGGGGTGAAGGGGAGGTAGCCTCTGGCTGCCGGAGAAGTAGCTGAAAACCTTCACTGTTTTCTGAGGCTTCTCAGACTCTACCCCACCTCGCCTCCCCTTACAAAGGGGAGGAACCATGAGCCAGTTTCCCAAAAGCAGAAAGTCAGTGAAACAAAGTTTTCCAGGAAAGACCCACTGAAAACTCGTAAGAATCGAAATTAAGCGGAAGCGCCTCTATGCGCAGACGCGCCGGCAGGCCGCCCCAAAAGGGGACGAGGAACATAAGAGGTCCGGAGACTTTTCACCATAATTGGATAGGGGTGAATGGTCATGTTGAACAGCTAAGAATCTTTACTAATCAGATCCTCAGGCTTCTTCAGAATATTGTCAGCCCGATACTTGGGTATGATATAGACCCATCCTCCCAGTTTTTCGTTCAAGGCCTCCACTTCGGCTTTGACCTCTTCGGCTGACTTGATTGTAGGCTCCTCCGATTTCGGTTGGCCCTTTTTTACCTCTCCTTCATCCGACCCTCCTTTATTCTCATCAGTCTCCTTGGCCGACTCTGGTTGTAAGACGAGGTCCGGATTAAAGACGGCTGCCACCGTGACATAGGTTTTGTCATCCTTCCTGAGGATTTTCACGGTGGCTTCAAGACCGTCAATGGTTTCCAACACGGCTTTCACGATTGATTGTTCATCAAATGACACGTCGCTGGCTTCCCGGACGTCATCCAGCGCGAGATTGGAAAGGGTGGAGGCTATGTTATTCACGGTGAACTGGGATTCAATTTTGGCATCCCTGGGCAGGTTGACTACTGTGAAATCGAGGTCGTTAGGCTTTTCCTTCTCCAAGATCAGGGTGGTCTTGTCGGGATAGGTAATATGAACTCGACGGAGGCGAATGGGTTCAAGGTCCAAGATTTCTTTATCCAGCCATTCCCCAGGAATTCTCTCCACATTCAGATGGCCAATCGTCAGCCAGGTTTGGGGACCGTCGGGCTTCCGCACGTAGATCTCGTCACGGCTGGGGTCTCCCTTCGCCGGGCGTTGATTTCCCACAATCAAGGCGGCGAGGTTTTCTCCTTCTCCATTCTTGATCGTGATGCCCGTGGATAACGATCCCTCGGCTTCGACCTCCTTCAACCCCAGCTTTTCATACAGGTCGGGGTTTTTCGTCTTGGCCTCGAGAATGGTCAATTCGGCTAGGCCTAGGAGGGTTTCCCGTACTTTTCCTATATTGGCCCGATAATGACTTTTTTCCTTTACTCTCCAGGTTTCTCCCTCACGCACAACTGAGATCAGGCCACTCTGGGCCGCGATAGAAATCTCGGCCACGTCGTTGATGTTGGCCATGAGATCAGGAAAGACCGGTTGGTTTCCATATGGAAGTTCACCTCCCTCCCGCGAGGAGAAGAGGACTGCCACAAAGATGGCAACGGCGGTAGCAATTCCTAGAAAAGTCAAAGTTCTCGTATTCATATTCGATTGGACCCAAGGAATGGTTTGGGAGCTTTAAGCAGGAGTCCCGCTCAGAAGCCAGGTGGTTTGGGTTAAGGCTGTCCCGCGGATTGCTTACGTCGAACCTGGTACAGGCTAATGATGACCCCCCCAACACCAATCAACAAGGGTATGAATCCAATGTTGAGGAATTTCACCACGGTCTCCAGACCTTCAATATTTTTCTGCAGCTCATGTTGGACGCTTCGTAATTCCTTGCGTGTCGATAAAAGCTCCTGGCGGAAGCGCACAGTTTCCTCCTGCTGTTCCGCGCTCAGAATCAGGGTGCTTTGGTCTTCCCTTTTTCGCTGCAGATCCCGAATCTTCTGCCGGGTGGCCCGCAACCGGTCCTGGAGCATTTGCTCCTTCTGTCGGTAACGTTGTTCTGCTTCCTGCTGAATGGCCCGGACAAAGGTGAAGGGCCGGGAGAAACTCCCGCGATTTCTCACACTGATGAGGTCATTACTGCCTGCCAGATTGTCCAGCGCATTGGCGACAAAAGCCCCATTGGCCGCTGTTGGAATCGCGATCCGCTGACCCAAGAAAGATTGCACCTGCACCCAGAAGCGGTCCTGGAGAAGATCAGTATCAGCCACCACGATGACATTGATCGGCTCAGTCGATTCCGCGAGGTGGGTTGACTCAGACGGCTCCCCATCACCTTGGCCATCCTCCTTCTCCCCATCCTTGGCCTTGGGCTTCCCGTCAGGAAAAGCCGTCTTGACCTTCCCCGTCAGCCGAGCCGCAAGCGTAAACTTTTCTCCTTCGGCCCTATAAGTGCGGAGAAGGCCTTCGATATCCGGGAGAAACTGGAGCCGGGTGGCGTCAATCTGCATGGCCTGCTCATCCGATTCGACCAAGGGGGTCATCTCAATTTCACTCCCTTCCCTTTTCCGAAGGATCCCGGCCGAGGCCATACTGAGATTGGAAAGCTGGGCCGTCACCACATCATCTCGATGAAGGTGCTGCTGTGTCAGATCAATCCATACAGGATAGTCAGCCACCATCATCCGCGATTGTTTCCGAAAATTCACTTTTTTGGCCAAGGGGAGGTCCCCGACCACCTTGCCGGGCACCAATTCAATTCCCCAGGCTTCGAAAACCTTTCCGAGATCAGAATTGCGGGGCCCCTGCATCCCCATCGGGTTCATAGGATTAGATGCCACCGAGTCCGCTTCTGAATGGGGGTCCACAAACACCAAGGCCCGGCCTCCACCGAGTACGAATTGATCGATCGCGTAAAGAGTGGGATCACTCAGATTTTTCGGGTGCACCACCATGAGCACATCTACATCCTCGGGGATTTCGGTGGCATCTTTTCCCACAGTCCGGACTGCCAGGACCTGGCGAATCTGTTCTAGAATCATCCAGGGTGGGCTTCCCCCTTGGCCCATTTGAAAGGGCAGCCCTGGCCTTCCATCCAGCGGAAGACCGCTCAGCAGCCCCACCACTTTTTGTTTGGGGTTGGCCAATTGATAGACCAACCGGGTCAGGTCATATTCGAGAAACTCTTCTCGGTCAGGCTGAAAGAAGGGGATAATCTCCTGATCGTCCGTGGAGCTGGTCCCGACCAGACCAAAATAGAACTGGACGTTTCCGTTTTCCAGCGGAATGCCCCGAAGTCCATACCCCACGGCACGATCTTCTTCCTCCGAAAAAGGTTCGGGATCGATAATCCGCAAGGTCATGTTCCCACCGGCCGCTTGCTCATACTCTTCCAACAATTCTTGTACCCGAATGGCGTAACTGCTTATGCCCGGGAGACCGGTGGCCACTTTTTTAGAAAGGTAAAACCGGAGGGTCACGGGTTCTTCGATGCTTTCCAAAATATTCCAGGTCCCTTCCGATAAGGTGTACAGCTTATTGTCCGTGAGATCGAACCGTGCCGACTTCAGGGCAAGGCTACTAAAAACATTGACGGCCAGGAATAGCACAGCCGCCAATACCAATCCGCTGCCGGTCAGGAATTTTTTATTCATTCCCATTCATTCTCCACAGATGTAGATCCATGGAAGCGAACCCCGCACGACCCGCGTCATTCAGCTTTCTTCCATTCCAGAAGGAGAGTAGTGGCAAAGAGCCAAAAAGCCATAACGGACAGGAAATACACCAAATCCCGGAGGTCGATGATCCCCTTGCTGATAGCGGTAAAATGAGTGAAAAAACTGAAAGAACTGATCGCCTGTAGCAGAAAGTCCGGTGCCCAGGGGCTGAAAAAGTCCAACACCATTGGGAAGCCGCTCAACACAAACCCCAAACACACGACCACGCTCAACACAAAGGCAATCACCTGATTTTTCGTCACCGCAGAGATACAGGACCCTATCGCCAAGAACCCCCCGGCCATCAGAAGACTCCCGAAGTAGCTGGCGACAATGACCCCGTTGTCAGGCTCACCAAGAACATTGACCGTAATCCAAATGGGAAATGTCAGAGCCAGGGCGATAGCCGTAAAACACCAAGCAGCCAAAAATTTTCCCAGCACCGCCTCCCACAGTGTTACGGGTAGGGTGAACAGGAGCTCGATTGTGCCCTCCTTGCGCTCTTCCGCCCACAGGCGCATCGCTAAGGCTGGAATCAAGATGAGGTACAGCCAGGGATGAAAATTAAAAAATGGCAGAAGGTCGGCTTGACCACGAGGAAAGAAACTTCCCAAGTAAAAGGTAAAGGTCCCGCTTAACAGCAGGAAAATCACGATAAACACGGCCGCAATCGGCGTCACGAAATACCCAGCCAACTCTCTCTTAAAAATAATTCCCACTCGTCCCATTGAGTCTTCCTTCTATCTCAACACATTTCAGAACCGGGCACCCCCTCGGGGAACCAGCCACGCCTCGTCGGGGAAAGGCACCTCATAAAGGCTTGTCCATCTGACCAGATTACGAACCAACGCGTCGAGATTTGTCCTCGCTTTACGTCAAGGCCTGATCCGGCATGGTCAGCGATCGAAACACCTCATCCAACTGACCTCGATCGACGGAAAGCTCCACCACCTCCCAATTCCGATCACGGGAGCACCGGCTTATCACAGCCAGAATGGATTGCCCCTTCACAGGTATGACACGGAACCCTTGGATCCCCTCTTCCTCCTCGAGGGCTTCGACCCTTTTCACCCCGGGCAGTCCCTGGAGAATCTCGAGCACACCAGTGGCCGTCCCGGTCTTGACCCTCACGGTGACAGCATTGTGGGACGGAGACCGGGCTTCCAGCTCAGCAGGCGTCCCATCGGTAATGACCTTCCCCTTGGCAATAATCATTGCCCGTGTACAGACCGCTTGAACCTCTTCCAGGATGTGGGTCGACAAAATAATGGCCTTCTCCTGCGCCATCGCCTTGATGAGGGTACGAACCTCATGTTTTTGATTGGGATCCAACCCATCGGTTGGTTCATCCAGAACCAGCACGGGCGGGTCATGGAGAATCGCCTGGGCCAACCCCACGCGACGCTTAAAGCCTTTCGACAAGGTCTCGATACGCTGGTGGACCACACTGCCCAGATTCACCTTCTTGACGGTGTCGGCCACTCGTTGCCGGAGAGCTTCTCCCCGGAACCCACGCATTTCAGCGACGAAGCCAAGAAAGCTTTGGGGAGTCATATCTGGGTAGAGTGGCGCCCCCTCGGGGAGATATCCGATCCCGCGCTTCGCTTCGATGGGTTGGTCCTGGATATCGTACCCATTGACCTTCACGGTCCCGCCCGTCGGGGTGAGGAACCCCGTGATCATCTTCATGGTCGTGGATTTGCCTGCACCATTGGGCCCCAAAAACCCCAACACCTCACCCTGGCTCAGGGTGAAAGACACACTGTCAACGGCCACAATCGATCCAAAGACCTTGCGCAATCGCCTGATCTCCACCATGTTCCCCATAAGGATGACCTATTCCAAGAAATCAAATCCGCCAGGTTCTAGGCGCACCTAAACCCTCTAGAGATAAAAGCTATTGTGTTGATTGTCAAGGTCGTGGGAAAAGGAATGGGACGAAAAATGTAGAGAGGGATCAATTCAGGTCCGGGAAGCTCTGAGATTCTCAGTCACCACCAACACGCCACGCATAATGGGATGCAGGGTACAATGGTAGGCGTACCGTCCCGGGGCCAGTCCTGCGAGGTCATAGACCCCTGACGGGGGGATCACCCCAGAATCAAACGCACAGGGTCCCCCATTTACACATCCATCATGGGTAATCGTGTGACGGGTCGCCGTGGGATTCTCCCAGCGAACCGGCGTACCGGCCCGGACAAAAGCCGCCTTCGGCAAGAAATAAGGCGACCACGCCTCAATTTGAATATGAAAAGGGAATGGGCCTCCAAAAGCCAATGAGGTGAATAAAACAAGACCCAACACAATCGGGATCTTGGCACCCCGGCTTATGGCATACCTCTGAGAAAACGGCCTGAAATAACGGGGCACCCTTTTGGGAAACTCTCGGGAATCACCAAGGTCCAAATTATTCTTCACTTATCCCCTGACCCTTCTCCACCATCGAATCAAGGAGTTGAGCTTCTCCCGCATCCAAGTCCCAATTTCTGCTCCAAACATCAACCCAGGCCAAATCTCCTTACCCTTGGCATCCACAGGGATGACACGGGGCCAGGAGCTTGGAAGCTTGGGAAACCTCACGGTCAGGACCCCTCCGTCGAAACTAGCCTTCGCACCCTCTGTGCTCACATAGGAAGGCAAAGGCAGGCTTTTGGGGTAGGTTCCAAACCCCTCCGCCTTGTAGGAATAACCCCACACCCGCCTCGACTCCTTCATCCTGCGTTCACCGTGAATGTGAACTGCCCCGTCGCTGACGGAAACCTTTACCTCTCATTATACAGGGTGGATTGAGTTGGCTGCTGAAACCCGGCCCAATCCCCGTTATTTAGATCATCCCGGCCTCCCCGGAGCCAACCAAGCGGGGGCTCCGTAAGGCAAAGTAGGACATTCAGCCTAGAACTAAGAAACAGAATTTCCACCTAATTCAGAGGAATACCATGGAGGTTGTCGGATTTCTTTCCTCACCCCTTCGAATGAATGCAGCCAAAACCGAACCCTCCAAAGGCACCAAGGTCCCGGTTACCACACCGTACAGATCCCCCCTGTGTCTCAGGCAAGACAATCGGGCCTTGGCCGCGACGAGGCCACTCAGGAAAACCCTGTGACCAGTCTTCCGAATTTCCTCTATACCTTGTTGGCTTTTAAAGCCCGTAGAGGGTAGTGGGTGCCACGCCAGGTGATCCCGCCGGACCACAGAGTGAGGATCATGGCCCTCCACTGGATAAACAGGAGAAGCAACATCGCGATGGGGAAAAGGACACCATGCCAAGGTTTAATCCCGTAGGGCGCCATTGCCACCCAGAAGACCACAACCATGAGGACCACGGCTACTCCATAGAGGGCTTGTGCGGGTCCTGTCGTCACCACCATGCCGATCCAGGGCCATACCTGGCCAAGAAGTGCTCCAACCGTCACAAGGAGGACCACGGAGATCCGGTACTCCACGCCCGCAAAGGAATTCTTCATGAGGCCCTCAATGAGCTCCCCGAGGGATCGGTACCATTCCAGCGTGACCATTCCTTTGCCGATTAAGACATCCTGTCGGTAGCCATTCTGTTTCAACAGTTTCCCAAGCTTGAGGTCATCGTCGGGCCTCATGGCGATCGACCGGTGGCCCCCAATCCCGGCATAGGCGCTGGCTCGTACCAAATTAAACGCTCCAATTCCCATGTACTTCCGGCTCCGCGGATCTTTGGCTTTCCACGGTTGAAACACCAGAAAGAAAAAAATCCCAAAGGCGGCGGCGACAATCCGGAGGAAAAATTCCGGCATGGTATCTTCCGGAATGACGGTCAGATGGTCGAGCCGGCTTTTTTGCACATGGGCTATGGCCTTCCTCAGAGCCTGTGGATGAAACACAATGTCGGCGTCGGTGAACAAAAGAAATTCGCCTGTCGCCTCTCGTGCCCCAGCATGCAGAGCATAGTTCTTTCCCAACCACCCATCAGGAAGGTCGGTCAAATGCCGAATCATGACTCGGTGATCTTGGTTGGCGATTCGGTCGAGGATCTCGCTGGTGCCATCGGTCGACCGATCGTTCATCACGAAAATTTCCAGGTGGGGATACTCCAAGCCCAACACGGATCGGAGAGCCTGTTCAAGTTTCCGTTCTTCATTCCGTGCCGCGATGATGACGGACACTTTGGGCAGGACCCCATCCTTCGCCAGCGGAATTTCGGCTAAGAACGCCAAGGATTTTTTGGCCCGGGCCAAATGCAGCCCGGCCACCATCCAGAACCCTACAGCCAATAGGGCAACACCCTGAATCACCGCATCCATTTTTTCACTCTTTGTTGTTGGTTTTTAACGGCTCGCGAGAAACCCTTCCCAGGGTTGAAACGCCGACCCAAAACACGCAAGGGCTCACCATATCAGAATCGGGGAGACGGTAAACCAACAGATTTTCTTACCCGAGGCGTGAGCGCGATAGGGAAGGTCAAAATAGGCGAGTTTCTTTGGATGGGAACTGGAAAGAACCATAAGCCAGGCCGATCCGTGAAAAATCCCCAAGTCCCCGATTGTAGGATTTTCCCAGGCACAAAACCTTCCGGCGGGATTACTTCGCAGTGGAATGTGACGGAGCCACCATCCACCTCATCAACTTTTCCATCGTGAGCCCCTGAACGAGAATGGAGAAGACCACCACCACATACGTGACCGCCAGAATGATTTCACGCTCCGGACCTGGTGGAAGGGAAAGGGCTAAGGCGACGCTAATTCCTCCACGGAGCCCGCCCCATGTCATGATCCAAACAGCTCCCGGACCAAAGGGTTGAAAGTGCCGAAGCAGGCTCACCGGGGCTCCGATAGCCACCAGGCGGGATAAGAGGACTACCGGAATTAAAATTAAACCGGCGAATAGATATGACTGCGTGAAGGTGAGGACGAGCACCTCCAAGCCAATCAAGACAAACAAGACGGCATTCAGCACTTCATCGATCAGTTCCCAGAACATGTCCAAATGCTCGCGGGTTTTCTCCGACATCCCCAACAACCGGCCCTGATTCCCGATCAGCAACCCCGCCACCACAATGGCAATAGGGCCCGAGAGGTGCAGCGCATTGGCCAGGGCATATCCGCCCGCCACTAAGGCTAGGGTGATCAGCACCTCAACCTGATACTGGTCGATACTTTTCAGCATCCAATAGGCCAGGTACCCCACCCCCAGGCCGAACAGCGCTCCACCCACGGTCTCTTGCACAAACAGCAAGGTCACATGGCTCGCGCTGAGGTCGTGAGTCCCGGTGGCGATTTCCAAGATCGCCAGAAATATCACCACTCCCACGCCATCGTTGAACAAGGACTCCCCGGCAATTTTCGTTTCCAGGCTCTTGGGCGCGTGCGCGTTTTTGAGAATCCCCAGGACGGCAATGGGATCGGTCGGGGAGATCAACGCCCCAAACACCAGACAGAACACATAGGATAATTCCATCCCGACCAATTGGAGGATCCACCAGGTGGCCGTCCCGACGAGAAAGGTTGAAATCACCGTGCCGACCGTGGCCAAGGTGCCAATGGTCCACTTTTGGTCGGCGAGGTCATTGATATTGATGTGGAGCGCGCCCGCAAACAGGAGAAAACTCAACATGCCATGGAGCAAGGTTTTGTTGAAGTCAATGGTATGCAGCAAGTCTGTGGCTTGCTGTTCCAGGTGGAATCCAAGGAGATCGATCAGATGGAGGGACAGGGACATGACCATGGCCATCAGCATCACCCCGATGGTCACCGGCAGGCCAATCCAGCGGTGGTTGATGTAGGTGAACACGGCGGTTACCGTGATCAACACCGCGATTATTTCGAAAAGACTCATAGGTGAGCTATGGCGGTAAACGCCCGTTCTTTAAGAAAAGGATTTCAACCCAATCCCTGACCCTGAAGGGAGAGCCCAAGGAAACTTAAAGGAAGGACGCCGTGGTTTCAAGCACTTGATGGGAAACAGGCTCACCGGTCCCAAGGCATGTTCCCTCACGCACCTTGAAGTTCGGCTCTTACCGAGCCGTAAAGATCTCGTCAAAGAAAAGCTGCATGTGTTTCCAGGACCGTTCGTCAGCATTCTTGTCGTACTTCAACGCCTCGATGCCATGGGCGTCGGCTCCAGGGTTCGTGAAACTGTGCCGGGCTCCGGCATAAACGATCATTTGCCAGTCCAGGTGAGCCTGGTCCAACTTCATACGAAATTTTTTAACGTGCTCTTCCGAAATAAAGGGGTCCGCATTGCCATGAGCGATGAGAATCTTGGCCCTGGTGCGAGAGGCTTGATCACCGGTCGGAAGAGGGAGCGACCCGTGAAAGCTCACCACGCCTTGCATGTCCGCCCCACTATACGCGAGTTGAACCACCGTTGCCCCTCCAAAACAGTAGCCGATCGCCGCCACTCGATTTTCGTCCACGAACTCTTGGCTGCGCAGGATGGCAAGACCCTTTCTTGCGCGGGCCTGCCAATCCTTCACATTGGCCTGAATTTCCCGCATCCATTTCCCTGCCTGATCCGGGTGGTTGGTCACCTTGCCCTTTCCGTACATATCCAGGGCAAAGGCCACGTACCCCATTGCGGCAAGCTGTTCGGCGCGATTGCGGGCATAGTCATTCAACCCCCACCACTCATGAATCACCAGAACCCCCGGCCGTTTCCCTTTCACGGCATCATCCCAGGCTACATACCCTTCCAGTTGGAGTTCACCATGTGTATAGGGAACCACCGCCGTTTGAACCTTGGCCGTGGCCAGCGAATCCGTAAGCAGCAAGGAACCGATCACCAGGATGAGTCTCAGCATAACACCCCCTTCAATTGGGTAATGCACAAGAGGTCGTTATTCTCGATTGGTCTAAAACCCCGAAGGAACTTTCTTCCCCCTGGGTTATACCCAAAATTCGTGGTTGCTACAACATCGCTGGTGAGAAGGGAGACCTGACTGGGCAGGCCGCCTTAGGCAGGGGACTATCTCCGGGCAAGGGGGAGAGAAGAAGCGCTATCAATGGTGGAAAGGGTATGCCCCGTGACTCGCTGCGGGCTGAGGGCTTGCCGGATCTTTTTGCTGAGCTCTTCTGGGCGAAGGCACCGTTGGATCGACACGTCCTCATCTTGAGCCATATTGATGATCGTCACTTCATCCTTGGCCGATTCCGGGGCATAGGTCATCACATGCGGTTTAGCACGAATTTGAGGATCGACACCCACCACGACACCGATCACCCCGTCGTTCAACTCCACAAAGGTTCCCGGTGGGTACACCCCCAACGCTCGAATCAAGGCGATGATGACCTCCTGAGAAAATTCTCCTTTCCGTTTCACGGCCTCGTTCTTATAGAGATAGGAAAGCGCTTTATTCGGAACCATTTTTTTGCCCCGTTCGGAGCTATTACAAAGGTAATCATATTCATCAACCACCATCACGATCTTGGCAAAGAAAGAAATGTCGTCACCTTGTAAGCCCAGGGGATGTCCCATCCCATTGAGTCGTTCATGGTGCTGGGAAATGACGGCCAAGCTCTCTTTTGGAAAGTCTTGGAATTGTTGAGCCACTTTAATCCCCTGCTCCACGTGGAGTTTGGAATCAGCCGCTACGGTTGCAAATCCACCGGTGGTGAGATGAAGGTCACGGGGGATGTTCAGGAAACCCACATCGTGGCAGAGGGCCCCCACCCCCAACCATTGCAGGTCTTCCGCACTGAGGCCCATTTCTTTCCCAACCAATACTGAAAGCACGCACACATTG
>JACZVJ010000095.1 GCA_022572725.1 Nitrospinota bacterium
GGAAGCGGGGAACGGGCATCCAGATTTTTCTTTTTCTAACCTGTGTGGGGTTTCGCCCCCGCACGACGAAGTCCTTTTGTTTTGCCAAAAGGACTCAAAAGCATGGCCTCCCCTGGTGGGGCCCGCTGGCTTAGGCCTGCGGGTCCCCTCCGAATCACTGCCTCATCCGGCGGCTGCGGAACTCGCTTCGCTCAAACAGTCCTCGCCATCACTCCGGATTCGGCTGCGATTCTCGGCCACACCAGCAGGGGGCCAAATCAAAACGTTTTTGTGTGAATTTCCGCCTCCGAAAAAACGACGGGTAAAAGAACCTCCACACCTCCAATAAGGGCGAAACCCCGCAAAAATAAAAGGTGGGCGGTGCCACCCTAAGGATTATGCGATTTTGCTTCCTGGCAGGATAAACACGGCCAAGCCTTCCCTTTGGTTTTTGAAACCCCTAGCTTGACAACCACCATAAAGTAGCTACAATGGCTACTATGAGGTCATTTAATGAGCGCCGTCGGTATTAAAGAATTAAAAAATCGTCTTACCCATTATCTCCAACGAACCAAACAAGGCGAGGAAGTGGTCGTCACGGAACGAGGCAAACCGATTGCTTTACTCCAACCCATTAAAACAGCCGAGCAAGCCGTTTCGCTCGAAGCTCGATTAGCTCGACTCGCTGCCCTCGGTCTGGTAACCCTTCCCACTCGGCGATCCCGCAAGAAACTTCATCCGGTAAAAATTTCTGGCCCTCCTGTCTCTCAAGCTATTCTTGATGATCGTCAGTGACTTACTTCGACACCAGCGCCCTCATTAAATATTTTGTGATGGAAAAGGGGAGTGATCTTGCCCAACGCCTTGTGCAGGCTCACTCCCCCACGGCAACAGCTTCCATTACCTATGCCGAAATTTATTCTGGGTTAAATCGCAGAAAGCGGGAAGGGTATATCTCTGCCAATCAGTATGCCCGGGTTGGCCGACAGTTTGAGGAACACTGGCTCTCCTATATTCGAATCGAACTGATTCAGGAGGTGCTTGCATTAGCCAAGGTTCTTCTTGAACGGTACCCCCTTCGAGCGTTGGATGCGATTCATCTGGCTTCCGCAATTAGCCTCCAAAAAGGAATCCAGGAACCTTTGCAGTTTGCCGCAGCTGATAGCCGACTGCTCGACGCCGCTTCAGCCGAACGACTTTCTCCTTTGAACATTGAGACAGCCAAGTTTAAGAAATAACCCGCAAAGAGAAAAAGAGGGAAGGGGACAGATTTATTTTTTTGTTAGGCGGGTGATTCGTTTTACAGACGAGCCTCATTTCTTCGGGTGTGGGGCTCTGGTTGGCAATCCCAGATGGGCGAGAATCTTGTGGAGCACCACAAGTCAATACTCATGCCTGACCCCCATCTCTGACCCCCATCTCCTGATGTTCTCACACACGGTAAACCAACTTCGAGTCCTGTGAGCCCACTAGCATATTCCTCCCCCGCACTTCCCATTCGTGTGGGCCATCCCCGTCAGAAACTATTTTTCCTCTTGGCCAACAGCTCGGTCTATGGCATGATGAACCCCATCACCGGCTCATGATTAAACCCACACCGCTTCCATCTTCCTCGCCCCGTCGATTCCATTCTTCTCTGGCTTCCCATTTTCCAGTCTTCCTGCTGGGGAGCATCATGTCCACGGAGGTCCCTCATGCCCAGAACGTATGATGCCCGTGACATTGTGGTGTTAGAAGGCATCGAACCCGTTCGTCGCCGACCGGCCATGTATATCGGTGGGACGGACAAGAGCGGCCTCCACCATCTGGTTGGGGAAATTTTGGACAATGCCATTGACGAAGTCATCAACGGGTATGCCACAACCATTACCGTCGAGTTGGACAAAAACCGTGATGGAATTCGCATCACGGACAATGGGCGTGGGATTCCCGTGGAGAAGCACCCGAAGTACAACAAGTCGGCCCTGGAAATCATCATGACCACGTTGCACGCGGGTGGCAAATTCGACACGGGAAGTTATATTCACTCAGGCGGGTTGCACGGCGTGGGGGCCTCGGTCGTCAATGCCCTTTCACGCCATCTGGAAGTGACGGTCAAACGGGACGGGCACGAGTGGCGTCAAGTCTATCAAGCGGGCAAACCCCAGGGGCCGGTCAAAAAGACCGGGACGGCTCGCGGAACTGGCACCTCCGTGTATTTTGAACCGGATCCTGCGATTTTTGGCAAACACGTCTTTTTCGACCCTGGCCTGTTGTACGACACTCTGGATGCTAAAGCCTATCTTCATAAAGGCCTCAAAATCACTTTTCGCGACGGGACCAGCGGAGACACCCACCAGTTCGCCCATGAACAGGGTATTCAGGAATATCTGAACAAATTGGTGGCGGAACGTGGGAGAAAACCGACGGCAGACTTTGTCTTTTATTTGGACCGTACCCTGAATTCCGGAAACGGGAAGGGTCCCAACGGGAATGACTTTGGCCTGGAGGTCGCTCTGCAATGGACCGACGAACCCGCAGAGTTCATCCGCAGCTACGTCAATGGGGTCGCGACAATCAGCGGCGGCACGCATGAGGCGGGCCTCCGGGCGGGAATCGTGAAGGCGGTTCGCAACTATATCGACACGCATAGACTGGTCCCCAAAGGACTCACCCTTCAGGCAGAGGACATCCGGGAAGGCCTGGCTTGCGTACTGAGCATCCTGATGCTAAACCCGCAATTCCAGGGGCAAACCAAGGAACGGCTCAACAATACCGAAACCCAGGGAATGGTGGATAGTGCCATTCGCCCCCCCTTGGAAACATTTTTACATGAAAATCCAAGCCTCGCCGAAACCCTTGTGGGGCGAATGATCCTGGCCGCTCGGGCACGGGAAGCTTCCCGGGAAGCCTCCAAAGCCGTGATGCGCAAGTCCGCGGTCAGCCACCGCCTGAATTTGCCCGGCAAACTTGCGGATTGCCAAAGTACGGACCCGACTATCAGCGAACTTTTCATTGTGGAGGGGGACTCAGCAGGGGGCACCGCGAAACAGGGACGCGACCTTAAGAATCAGGCCATCTTTCCCATTCGAGGCAAAGTCCTGAACACCGAGGAACTCGCCCTTGGGAAGGTCGTGGAAAATAAGGAACTCGCTGATCTGGTGAAGGTCTTGGGTTGCGGAATCGGCAAAGACTTCGACATCACCAGGCTCCGGTACCACAAGATCATTCTCCTGATGGATGCGGATATTGACGGGTATCACATTAGCACCCTGTTACTGACTTTCTTTTTCAGGCACCTTCTCGATCTGATTCAACAGGGCCACGTCTACATCGCGCAGCCGCCCCTGTATCGGATCGAGATTGGAAAAGAGGTGCTGTGGGCGGGATCCGATGAAGAGAAGGCTGAGATTTTGGCGAAGGCGCGAAACAATGCGAAACCGGGGATCAGCCGCTTCAAAGGCTTGGGGGAAATGTTTCCTCAACAACTGAAAGAGACCACCTTAAATCCGGCGACTCGCCACTTGCTGAAGGTGGAACTCCAGGATGAACTCAACACCGACCGCACGTTCCGTGACCTCATGGGTAAGCGAACCGAGGCCCGGTATGAATTCCTCATGGCCAATGCAACCTTGGCGGATAATTTAGACGTGTAGGGTTCCGCAATGGCCTATCCGTTTCTGTTATTCTTCTAACCTTTCAAGTCATATCGCCAATGTTTCCCCCTCCTTGGTCAGGAGGGGTTAGGGGAGGTAGACTTCGAAGCCTTTACTGCTCCCACCCTCCCCATACTCCCATATGCGCTAACTTAACAATGACGGTTTTGTCAAAGGTCGGAAGCGGTGGTGTTCTGTCATTCCCGTGCAAACGGGAATCCAGTTTTCAATGCGTTTTGTGTTCTCTGGATTCCCGCTTTCGCGGGAATGACGACTGTTTACGACGGCATCAAACTTCATACATATTTAAGTTAGCGCTTATGCCCCTTACTCATGGGAGGATGACGTATCGTTTGTAGCCCAATTGCTTGCTGTAGAAAGAAGGCCACGAGCAGATTTTACATATTATGTCTCTTGAAGCCCAATCCCAAAAGGCCACGGACTCCCTGGAACAAGTCAAACGGTATCATCAGGAAACCAAACACGACTTCAACCGGTATGCACGGTCTCTTGGTTATCTGGATTGGGCCAATCAGCCCAATCCCTTTCGGCGATATGACGGAGCCACCCTCTTTCGCTTGCCGTTGCTCAGCTTAGAAGAGGAGCCCGTTTCTCCGTCTTATGAAGATCTCTACCACTCTCCCGGGTTGCCTCCTCAACCGTTGACTCTCAAAAGCCTCTCTCGGTTTTTTGAGTACGCCCTTTCCATCACCGCCTGGAAAGAATATGGAGGGAACCGTTGGGCCCTTAGGAGCAATCCCTCCAGCGGGAACCTTCATCCCACGGAAGGGTACGTGTTCATTGGCCAGACTCCCGATTTGCCACTCGATCCGGGTTTGTATCACTACACACCTCAAGAACATGGATTGGAGCAGCGTTTGGTTTGCCCCGCGCATCAGGCCCAACAACTCCTCAGTCCCTTTCCTCCGAGCACGATCCTGGTCGGACTCACTTCCATTCTTTGGCGCGAAGCCTGGAAATACGGCGAGCGCGCCTTTCGCTATTGCCAACATGACATCGGTCATGCCATCGGCACCTTGCGAATTGCCGCGGCGACGTTGGGATGGCATTTGATCGTCCTCTCGGGCATGGACGACCAAACGATTGGAACCCTTTTGGGGCTGAATCGACTAGAAGATTTCAATCAGGCAGAGATGGAATTTCCAGAATTGATCGCTGCTGTATTGACGACTCATGACGCTTCTTTTTCCTCACTCCCCTTACATCTTGATCACGAAGCTATCGAGAGTTGTGTTCAAGGTACCTGGCAGGGGAAAGCAAACCAACTGAGTCGAGAAAATCCTATTCCCTGGGAGATCATTGATGAGATGACAAAAGCCTCCTGGAAATCTTCAACGGAAAAAACTGACATGCCTCTCAATTCATCTGAAGCCCCCCTCACCCCGCCCCTCTCCCCCAATGGGAGCGAGGGAGAAATTCCATCCCTTTCCGCCGGGCAAATCATACACCAACGGCGTAGCGCCTTGGCCTTTGACGGGAAGACTTCCATCCACGTTGCTCGATTTTTTACCATGCTGCAACGGGTCATGCCCCGTTCCGATCTTCCCGTCACCCAACGCCCCATGCCGTGGGATTCGATTCCATGGGATCCGACCATTCATCTTGCTATGTTTGTGCATCGGGTCGATGGGATTCAGCCAGGATTGTACATGCTGCTCAGGGACCCAGCCCCTCTCAAAAAAGAGGCGTTTCAAAAAGCCATGCATGAACAATTCCTCTGGACTACTCCGGAAGGCTGTCCCCCGGACGTGCCTTTGTACCTGTTAGAGGATGGGAATTCCCAAAAGATTGCGACGCAGGTGAGTTGCTGGCAGGAAATCGGCGGGGATAGTACCTTCGCGATAGGGATGATCGCTGAGTTTGAGGCTTCCTTGGACACGCATGGGCCGTGGTTTTACCGGCGTCTGTTCTGGGAAGCCGGCCTCATCGGCCAAGTGCTGTACTTAGAGGCCGAAGCGGCAGGCGTCCGGGCAACCGGCATCGGCTGCTTTTTTGATGATCCCGTTCACCGGGTGCTGGGCTTTTTCCCCCATATCCAATACCAGTCCCTGTATCATTTCACCACGGGTGGCCCCGTCGAGGACCAGCGACTGACGACTTTGCCGCCTTACGGGAACCATGAGACTGAAGGAAGATCATAAAAGGGGAAAACAAACCACCAGCTGCCTCCCCTAACCTCGCCTTACAAAGGAGGGGTAAGGAATGATGAAAGCCAAGCCGTTGCCTCGAACTTTCTATGACCGTGCTACCTTGAAGGTGGCGAAGGATCTTTTAGGAAAGTATCTCATCCGCGATTCCAGCCAATTGTTCTGTGCCGCTCGCATTACCGATGTGGAGGCCTACATCGGTCAAGAAGACCGGGCTTGCCATGCTTCCAAAGGTCGAACCCCACGGACTGAGGTCATGTTTGGGCCTTCAGGGGTCGCATATGTTTACCTCATTTACGGGATGTACCATTGCTTAAATTTCGTGACCGAAAGGCTTGACTACCCTGCCGCAGTCCTCATCCGAGGAATCGAGGTCACCCAAGTCACTCGGAATGGGGTGGTCTTGAATCACACGACTCGAATCGACGGACCCGGTCGGATCTGCCGGTTCCTCAGCATTGACCGGACATTAAATAAATTGGATACGACTCTGGGACAGAGTCTGTGGGTAGAAGATCGAGGCAATTCTGTTCCGAAAACACACATCCAAACCCTGCCTCGGATCGGCATCACCTACGCTGGGGAATGGGCCGAGAAGCCTTGGCGGTTCTGCCTTTCGGCTCCCACTCTTTCCGGACATGTGAATCCAAAAAGGACGCGGACTCCCGCACGCTAGGTTAGGAATGGGGACTGTTGAATAATTCAAAATTTTCAAAGCGCCAACTCCATCTGACCAATTCCCTGAATCATCACCAGCAAGGGGCCTGTTCAAAAAGGCCCGCTCGCCTGCGCGAAGCCGCTCCGGCGGAGCCAGGTCCAGCAAGGCCGCAGGGGCTTTGGCGCCCGGAGCGTACACGGAGTACGTGAGGACGACAAAGGCCCGAGAACGCCGCTGGCGGACTTTTTCAACAGGGCCGAATGGGATTCCATCTTGCAGCCACCCCTATGAATACGTTAGGGTATCTCCCGATCTTGAGGGACATCTCCAGTCCGTACCAGAAACTTCATGCTTCATCCCTTCTCGAACGAAGCACCCATACAGGTTCACGATACTGGCATCAGCCACCATCAAGGAGGTCACCATGAACCCACTTGACTCGATTCCCGGCACTATCACGGCGGGGTTCGTGCTCACCGTCATTTTGTATATTGTGGTCAAGGCATTAGTGTAACGTTCACCCTTACCATCAAGCTTAGCTAAAAAGAACAAACCAACGAGGGATACATTATGGAAACACTGTTAGTGTGGGGACATTTTCTGGCAGGAATAACGTGGATTGGAATTCTGTACTATTTTAATTTCATTCAGGTTCCATTTCTGAAGGCCGTCACCCCGGAGTCAAAGGCCGAGGCCTTTAAGCACCTCGTCCCGAATGCTCTGTGGTGGTTCAGGTGGGCGGCGTTGCTGACGTGGTTATTTGGTGCCGCACTTCTCATGAACCAGCACAGATTTGGAAACGCCTTTCTGCTCCAAGGGCAAGATGCCGTGATCGGGATGGGGGCTTGGTTGGGCACCATTATGCTCATCTTTGTTTGGGGGATTATCTGGCCCAATCAGAAAAAGGTGCTGGGGATGAAAGAGGCAACCGCTGAAGAAAAAGCCAAGGCAGCCCGCACAGCCCTGATGTTCTCCCGCACCAATACGATGCTGTCAATCCCGATGCTGTTTTTCATGGCTTCGTCCGGGCACCCTTCGGGAATCTTTTAAAGAACGACTTTGAACCCAAGGGCCAGATTCGTCTGGTCTTTGGGTTCTCCTTCTCAAAATTTCCTCTCCTCCGGCTTTTCTCTGCCAGGTTTTTGGAAAATTATTTGAAATCCGGTAGTCCCGTTCTCTGATCGCGATCAACAAGCATTGGCCGACCGACTCCGAACGATCAAAGGCAAATTCCTCCTGACCAATTCAGACAATCAGGTGGCACGGGCCCTCTATCGGGGGTTTCAGATGACGGTGCTCCGCGGCCCACTCTCGCTCCCGCGCTCCCACCGCCGCATCCTCCGCCACCTGGTGGTGAGGAATTATTAGTGTCCGATCAGCCCTGTAACGATCCTGATTGTGATGGAGCCTGGCATGAGTGTTTGGCGTGTGATGAAGGTTTTGTGGTGAGGGATTGTTTTGAGGATACGTGCTGTTGCGCGGATCCAGAAGTACAACATGATTTACTTACATGCCCTCATGTTTTAAACCGTGGAGTGAGAGGAGTGCGTAGCCCCGCGGATGCCCTGACCCAGGGGCTGAGCCCCTCGCAGCTATAATGGAGCTATGCCGACCGGCATAGCACACAGCCCGCGGGGCTGTGGATATCGTTGACAAGTCAATGAAACACCGTGAGAATAACGCGAACATGGCCGGTCTACATCGGCAGGGTATGCCGATCAGCATACTCAATAGTTAGAGCCTACGAATCAGGACCCTCGATGTACATTCATCGGATCGTCATTGATGCAAATTGCATTAACGCAAGAGCGGGAATGCCGGAGATGAACGAACTGGAGGCTTACCACGCCACGGGGGCCATAGAGATCCTAAAGACGAGTACACTTCCAGTTGAATTCTCGAACGCTCCCCAAAAATCAATAAAGGCACAATGTTACGGGACAATCGGGGGACTTCAGGCGTACATACCAAATGAAAAGCAGGCACAATCGGTGTGGGGGCTGTCCCTTCGCCCATCACTGTGGTGTCAAATATACCGTGGACTGTTTGAACGCCCTCTTACTGGCGATGCTCAGAAACGAGCGTTACGCGATGCTCTGCACATTGATCAAGCTCAAATGAACGCAGTTGACATGTTCGTCACCAACGATAATGCCCTCCTGGCTGCGGAGCCACTGCTGCGGACACATGGAATTGAGTTGGCAATTATGAAGCCTGGCCAGTGCCTTGAGCGCATCAAACAGCACTGCAGAGAAAGTTTTGGGACGGCGGAACCGACGAAGGTTCAAGAGAAAATCAAAACAAAAGGACCACTTATTCTGGGATCCAACTCCTGCAACGGCTGCGCGTTCATTGCATTGCCGAGCAAAGAACAATTGTTGAGGCTCCAAATCACAGACAGTCATTTCTTTGTATCGGGGACGCTTCGTGACGAGAACGGAAACGATGTGGTCCGAATGGCAGCCGGACAACGACCAGAGTTTCTTGGACCTAGTGGCTCTGTTACCCAAACGGGGGAAGGACCAATCCTCGTTGGCGAAACGGCCTGTTGGTCATTCGTGGTGATGGAATCCGAAACAGCCGTTTTCGCGGCTCGGACGACACACACTGGGAGAATCGTCATCTACGCTTTATTACTTCGCGACACTACGGGGCGTACCGTTGGGAGAATCTCCGGGGAAACACTGGAACTCACGGGCGCATCTCTGGCCTTTTAGCAAGGCTCTAACAAATCGGTGAACCGGAGTTGGCTCGCCTTTCGGTTTTTCAACGTCGTTCCCTTCGATTGCAATTCTTGGTTTTTCAACGTCGACTCAGTTGGTCCGCCAACCCGATTACCTCAAACGTTATAAAAGAGCCCTAAAGACCCCATACAATGGCGTATGAGGCCGAGGGAAAATAACCCTCGAAGGGCTTAGACCTGATCTTTGGCAGAGACCTGGACAACGACGTTCAGGCGCCGCCTGGGATGCCCAGGCCGGGACTGAAATTTTTTTCACACCCCAGCCAACTACGTACCCCAGGTGAAGGGGGAGAGAGCCACCCGGCACTCACCTTCTTAGTGTTCCTACCCCAAAAATTCCCCGACCGCTCACCCGATTTTTCGCAAATTATCTGAAGGTTTTTCGCAAATTAATTGCAGCGCTGTAAATTTCCCTTCATTCACGAGGAAAGACCATTGACCGAAATGGAATTCTTTGCTAAATAGTAATCAATCCTAACAAGGATTCACATGAAACTTTCCCAGGAAGACATTCGACGGCGTTTTAAGGCTCAAGGCCTCAAGGTGACCCCCCAACGCGTCGCCATCTATAAGGCCCTGGCTGAGACGACTGAGCATCCTACAGCCGAAGACTTGCATCTTCAGGTGACCCAAATTCATCCCATGATTTCCCCGAACACCGTCTATTACACGCTCTCCGTCTTGAAAGAAGTCGGCCTGGTCCAAGAGGTCAACTACTGGCACGATCGGGCCAGGTTTGACGCCAATGTGACGCCACATCACCACCTCATTTGTTTACAATGCCGCGCTATTCAGGACATCCACGACAAAACGTTGGACCGACTCCTCCGATGGTCCGGGATTCCCTCGAATTTCCAGGTTACCGGGCATCGGGTCGAGTTTCATGGATATTGTGCACAGTGCCAAACCGCTGACACACGCCGTACCTCATTACCAATTCCGTCTAAAGCTCATACCAAAAGGAGGAACTCATGAGTAAAAGCCTTAAAGGAACGAAGAGCCATGATAATCTCAAAGATGCCTTTGCTGGGGAATCTCAAGCCAACCGGCGGTATCTCTATTTCGCACGCCGAGCGGACATTGAAGGCTATCCGGACATTGGTGGGCTGTTTCGTGACACCTCAGAAGCCGAAACCGGCCATGCCTTTGGGCACCTGGACTTTTTGAAAGAGGTTGGCGATCCTGCCACCAACGTACCCTTCGGCAACACCGAAGCCAACCTCAAGGCTGCCATAGAAGGTGAAACGTATGAATACACCCAGATGTATCCTGGGATGGCTAAGACCGCTCGCGAGGAGGGGTTCGAAGAAATGGCCGAGTGGTTCGAAACCCTTGCCAAGGCCGAACGTTCCCATGCCAACCGCTTTACCAAAGGACTGGAGACTCTCAACCAAAACGGTTAATTTCCCCATCAGGCCAGGTGGGACCTCACGGCAAGGTCCCGCCTGGTGGCTCCACTCTCCACATCTCCAACACAAGGGCAAAGGATCTTCATGAAAGGGTTTGACCTGACCACTCCAGGATGGGACCGCCCACAGCTCGAAAAAGAGACTCTTCGAGTGTATGACATCTGTGGTGGGTGCCGCCGGTGCTTTAATCTCTGCCCCTCCTTCAACACGTTGCTTGATCGAATCGATGAGCACGAAAGCGACTTGACCAAGTTTGAGGGGAAGGATTTCGAACAGGTCGAAAAGGAATGCTATTACTGCAAGCTGTGTTACAACCACTGCCCCTACACCCCTCCACACCAATTTGAGATTGATTTTCCCCGGCTTATGGCCGCTTGGAAAAAACACCGGGCCGAATCCCAGGGAGTGACCTGGCGGGACAAACTTTTAACTAAGACTGACCTTATTGGAAAACTTGGGAGTTTGACCGCACCGGTGTCCAATCGCCTGGTCCAAATTCCCTGGATTCGCAAGTTATTGGAACCCTTAGTGGGGATTCACCGAAAACGCCAGGTTTTACCCTTTGAAAAAGAACCATTTCTCCAGTGGTGGAAGC
>JACZVJ010000096.1 GCA_022572725.1 Nitrospinota bacterium
CCACCCCTTCCCCCCATCATGGGGGCGAGGGAGTATGGCTTTGATGAGGACAGGTATCTTTCACGTGTTCAGCCGTCCCAAATTCTACTGCTGCATCCGGGTTTAAAAGAGGAGAGGCAACGGTGTGAGGGAAAAACGGCAATCGGCCATGCTTCCCCAAAAGTGCTCCCCTTAATAAGAAGAAGTGGGTGTTTGGATCTGCTGGGCCAACTCCTCAGCCGGGTAGGTCACGATTTCTGCCAAGGTCGGGTGGTAATGGGGCATTTGAACCAAGTCGTGTGCGGTGCCGTGGTAATACATGACGGCGATGAGTTCGTGGATAAGCTCCGCGGCTTCCGGCCCAACGATGTGGGCCCCTAAAAGTTCGCCCCTTTTCGGTTCGCAAAGCAGTTTCACGTGGCCGTGGGTTTCCCCCAAGGTCATGGATTTTCCATGATCGTTGAATGGGTAGGAGGCGGCTAGATAGGAAATATTGTTCTTTTTACATTCCTTTTCACTCAGCCCCACACTCGCCACCTGGGGATCGGAGAAGACGACCTGGGCTTTCAGGCGGTCGTCTTGCCGGCGGGGAGTATTGTCTGAGTGAACCGCGTTCCAGCCGGCGATTTCGCCCTGCTGAATGGCGATGTGGACAATTTCATGAAGCCCGTTCACGTCCCCGACGGCAAAGATGTGGGGTTGGCTCGTGCGCATCGTGTCGTCCACGACCACCCGTCCGTTTGGCGTATCCACCTTCGCAGCTTCCAGATTCAGGCCGTCCATGTTCGGTCGCCGTCCGAGGGCCTGCAGAATCATTTCAGCCGAGGCGGTTTTTTCTTGTCCCTCATGGGTGAAGTGGGCGGTCTTGAGCGATCCTTCTTGGGAAAAGCGTTGAAGTCGGCTGTTGGTGTAGACGGTCATCCCTTCCTCACGAAACCGATCCTCCACCGGTCGGGCCAAATCCTCGTCCCCGTGGGAGAGGATATGGGCGCTCCGCTGGATTAACGTCACGTTGGTGCCGATTCGAGAAAAAAACTGAGCGAGTTCCACAGCCACCGGTCCCCCTCCGAGCACGAGCATCGTGGCAGGTTGCTCACGTAACTCCAAGGCCTCGTCGCTGGTGATGTACCCGACTTCTTCAAGCCCAGGGATAGGCATTCGTGTGATGGCTGAGCCGGTTGAGATAATAAAGGCCTTGGCTGTCAACCGGTGTGGTCCGGCCTGAACTTCCTCGGGGGAGCGGAAAGCCGCACGTTCCTGATAGAGAGTGAAACGCGTATCCTTCAGGGATTGGATCCGGTCGTCGGTAAACTCCCCAATCAACCGAGCCTTCCTGTCGATGATGGCCGAGAGGTTCACCTTGGCCGCTACAGGATACAGACCAAACTCTTCCGCTCGCCTCAGAAGAGAGGCGACATCCGAGGAACGTAAAATTGTTTTGGTCGGCATACACCCGCGGAGAATACACAAGCCGCCTAAGGGCCCCTGATCGATAATGCCTACGTTGGCGCCCTCGTCTCGGGCCGTTCGTGCAGCCGCGTACCCGGCCGAACCTCCGCCAATGATCAATACGTCGTGTGTCATAACTCAGCAATAGCCTCGGAGGAACAAACTTTCTGCATAGTAACGTGAAGCCAAGTCTGTCTACAATAAGGACTCCTCAAGAACCTAGGTTGGTAAACAGATTCAGGGACTCCCTCGCCCCTATTTTGGGGGAGAGGGTTGGGGTGAGGGGGCTTTGTCATCGCTTTCGCCAGTAAGAAAACCTTTCCTCATGCAGGCACCTTCTGCGCCGAGAAAGGATTTTTGATAACGACCCCACCAAATCCAAAAGAACCACAAAAGTGGTGATGAGTGACAAGGACGAAGTGGGTGAGAGACAGGAGGAAGTTCTATGCCGAGTGCATTGATACAATGGCTCATCGTCTTGGGAAGCTTGGTGGTGCTAGGAGGTTGCGCCACCCTAACGGGTCCCTTAGCCACTCTGCCGATGGGGAGCCCCGAGGCGGCTCAACACAATCTTGAGGGAATAAAGGACTACAACAATGGAAGGTGGGAGGAGGCCAGGAAGCATTTCGAATCAGCGATTCAAGCCGATCCGAATTTGCCGGAAGCGCACTTTAATTTGGCTCTGGTCCTCCACAAGCTAGGAAAGCACGAGGAAGCCAAGCAGCATTTCAAAACGGCAGGCGAACTGGCACCGAAAGACGAAGTGATTGTGGAGTCCTCAATCTACCGGAACCACCTGGGTTTGTCCTCTACCTTGGAGCGGCATATGAGCGGGGGATACCGGTATTAATGGTCATTGGCTCTTTGAAATGGCATGGTCATCCCTGGAAGCTCCCTCGATGATCCGTTTCCTACCCCAATTATTTAGAAGGAATTCGGGAACCCATTATGAGGTTTATTCCTAGTAGGTAATGGTTTCCATTTCTGGGGTTTCTTCTTCCTCTACCTGAAACGCGACGCGGCTGATGAGTCTGCCGTCCTCGGTTTCCACATCCACACGCCACTCACCTGGCATGACTCGTTGCTTCACGGTGTAGCTCCGGTAGCCTTCTTCGCGGCCCCCAGAGATCTTAATGGGTATGCGGTCCGTCGTGGAAAATGGTCGCTCGTTTTGATCATCCTCTGAGCGAGAAGGCCGGTATTGCCAATGGTGATAGATGGTGGTGTCGAGGCTGACCGGGGCAAATACGGAGGTAAAGCAATAGACCGGACCTTCTCCTCGAAAGATGTCATCTGACCGTTTCCAAAATTGATACCACGATCCCTCTTCAAAGGTCAGCTGATAGGTTCCATGGGATTTTTCCACTTTGTGGTACATGCCAGCGAACTTGAGGGAAAGTGGGACCGGGGGAATCCAGTTCAGGAAGTAGAAGCTGGTCAAGATCCCTACCATCCCGATGGCGGGGAGGCTGGTGAGGATCGGGCTCCATGCCGATTGGTTGGCAACCCCCTGAAAGGTGAGGTAGACCACCCTCAGGACCACTGCTGCGCTGAGGACCGCTCCCATCACAAACATCCCCGTGTTCATGATTCCCGTGAGGACGGGGAGGAAAAAGGTGAAAAAGCTGAAGGTGACGAGTGCGTAGAGCATGACCAGCAGCTTGAGGCTCGACAGGCGGTTCCGAAGGAATTCGTTGGCAATCAGCATGATCACCACGACCCCGAGAAATATGGCTGACGTGTTCCAAGAGGCGCTCTGGAAGTAGACTATGGCATAGGCGCTGAAGAGGCCGCCGAAGAGAAATTGGAGGGCCGGCACATAGTACGGCTGGGCTCGACGAAGGAGATTGGGTATCGTCCACCAAGGAGTCGAGGCGATTGGGTGGGGTCCCCACAATTGGCCCATTTGGATGCGGCCCGTCAGGATAATAAGGGTCCCTAGGAGGGACACATACAGCAACAGGAGGAGGTTATCGAACAGGCCGTCAATTCGGGTAAGGGTGAGCGAGTCATAGGTGACCCCCCCTAAAAAAAAGAGGACGGGTACTAAGGGTTTGTTGAGGATGGCTTGGACTTTTTTCATTGACCCTATCATGGGGTGCCTGGAGGGGAGAGAAGGGTTGAATCTTCTCAGCCAGTCACTGTGTTTTCGCCCAGAGAGACGAATCTCTTGAGAGGGAAGGCAGTGCGGTTGATAGGACTCCTGGAGGAAATTTTCTGGTGGGTTGGGTTAAGGGTCTCCGGTTTCTTCTTCCTCCCATTGTTTCTTGATAGCTGTCGTTCGTTTCTTTTGTTTCCTGAACACGTAAAAGATGAGCAGCACTATGACCAGCCACAGCATGACTGAACTGGTGGCGACAGGGACCCATCGAGTCCAAATGGATTGCCGATCCCAGAAGGCGACCTCGAGCTGCCTGGGTGTCTTCGAGGTCAGGCGAGTCAAAGCTTCGTCGAACGGCAGGCCTTGGGCGACCAACGCCAGAACATTTTTTGCTAATCGGGGACTTGTTTGGCGGATGAGATCTTGAACAAAGGCATACGCCAGCACGTAGGCCTGCTGGGCTGAAGCTCTATCCCGTCGAAAGCGTGCGTTTATTTCGTCAAGGGAGATGGGCTCCTCGGTGGCCATGGCCCAGACCAATCGCGCTCGATCCTCAACGGTCCAGGAATGTGCGGCAATCATGGCCAACCCTTCATCAAACCACCGAGGGACGGCTCGTCCACCTGTGGACCGGGCGACCAGAACATGTGCCACTTCATGAGCGAGAACCTGCTCAAGGGATTCATAAGGATAAGAGAGCACTCGTTCAGGAAGCAGGACGATCATCCCGAGTTCTCCCATCGCATACGCCGATGACCACGAGGGAGCCTGTTTGGCCCATGCCGATTGTTCAGGAGCCAGCACCACTCGTATGGGCGGGCCGGGGTGGTCCAGGCCGACTAGGTCCATAATTGGAAGGAACCGGGACGGGTTCAAATTACGAAGGCGGGCGGCTTGGGGCTCTAGCGAGTGGGGTGCCTCAATCATGAGTTGAGGTGGTTCAGTAGCGAGAACGAGATGGGGTATGAGGAGAAGGAAAGCATACCCCATCAGGTAAGCGGGCAGGCTCCACTTGATGGGTGGGTTAAGGCATGCTTGATTCATGGCTCCCATGATACCATTCCCGTTCAAGGGGTTGGGAGAAGCGCCTTGCCTAAGGTTTTATGGCTAAATAGGGGAAGCGGTTTTCTGGACGGTGGCAGTTACATGGAGTGAGTGATCATGGCGTACGTGCCTAACAGGGTCCGGTCGTATCTCCTCGTTTCCCTCCAGCTCGTTTGTCTCGGGGGGATTGTGCTGACGGGTCCCTGGCTGGCTTCGGCTAAGGCCTTTCTGGTGCTGGAGGTCCTAGGCGGGCTGTTGGGGGCCTGGGCCCTTGGAACGATGAATCTTCGTAACCTCAATATTTTTCCAGACGTGAAAGCGGGCAGTTGGTTGGTCACCTCTGGGCCTTACCGGGTTATTCGGCATCCCATGTATACGGCCCTGCTGATGTTGACCCTCGCGCTGGTGCTTGACTCCCCTTCGAGTTGGCGGATTGGCATCTGGGTTCTGTTGGTATTGATACTCGTTCAAAAGCTGAGATATGAAGAGCAGTTGTTGAATCAGCGGTTTCCCCAATATGGCGAATATCAGCGCCGAACGGCCCGGTTGATCCCAATGGTGTTTTAAGCTGGTGAGAGGAACGTCAGGGGAAAGCGGGAGGGGTCAAGGGAAAAGAGCATAGGGAGAACGAACGATTCCGAAGTCGGGAACTCTTTGGGTTAGGGGCTTTCTAGGGCTTGGAGCCGTTGGCGGGCGTCATCGGCTTGTGGAAAATCCCCGCTGAGCGTAAGGGCCTTTTTGAGTGCGGTGATGGCTTCATCCGTGCGGCCTCGCTCGGCCTGAACCACGCCAAGGTGATAAAAAATATCCGCTTGTTCGGGTTTCATCGTGGAGGCTTTCTCAAGAGCCGTCGCCGCTTCCTCAATGTTCCCCCGCTTCCAGTACACCCAACCAAGGGTATCCTGGAAGGCAGGCACCTTGGGGGCTAATTCAACCGCCTTTTTCGCCCACGTTAACGCGTTTTCCAGCCTGATATTTTGCTCGGCTGAAATCCACGCCAAATTGTTGTAGGCGATGACCTGTTTAGGGTCCAGGTCAATAGCTGTTTGAAAGGCCTTGGCTGCTTCGTCAAAGCGATGGTTTCGCTCATGCAATAGCCCCATTTTGACTCGAAGGGCGCCCAACTTGGGAACAAGGGTCACAGCCGCTTCATATTCCTTGAGGGCTTTATCATCGTGCCCCTGAGTGGCGTAAATATCACCTCGTCCGATAAGAGCCGGGAAGAATGTCGATCGGGCCTTCAGTGCTGACGAAAAGGCCTGAGTGGCCTTGTCAAATTTCTTGTGACTGGCATGAATACGCCCCAAGGCATGGAAAGGAAGAGGGTTGGAGGGAGCTAAACGTCCTGCTTCATTAAACTCGGCCTCGGCTCGGTCGATTTCCCCAAGGGCAACGAGGGCGGATCCAAGGCCATGATGGGCCCCCGCGTGGGAGGAATCGAGATTAAGCGCCGCCTCGTACACTCCAACCGCCTCGTTGGGTTTTTTGAGCCTGAGTAAATACAAGTTCCCAAGGTCCACATGGAGGCCGGTGAGCTTGGGATTTAATTCAAGGCCACGCTTATAAGAAGCTTCGGCCTCCTGTAATCGATTCTGAATGAGCAAATGACGGCCCCAGACCTGGTGAATTGAGGCATTTTCCGGAGCAACCCTGAGCGCGTGTTTGAGGTAACGCTCGGTGGCTTGATGGTCCCCCTTTTTCACCGCGACTTCAGCCAATCCGACGAGAGCACCCACGTGGTTTGGTTCCTGGTCGAGGGTATGTTGAAATGCCTCTTCTGCCTTTTTTAGCTCTCCCTTGATGAGCGCGGCCACCCCTCTTCGGTATTCTAATGCCCCCAGTGGTTTTTTAGGTGTGTATAACGGAACGCCAATTGTCGCGCCCATGGTCTCTGGGGGAACACTCACCCAATGGAAGAGTGAAATGATGAGAAGGAGGAGGAGTAAAGCTGGTTGCATTCGAGGGAAGGGTGGGAGTGAGGCTTGGATGTTTGTCATCATTACACCAGTGTACGAGAAGATGGGCCTCTCTTCAATGTTTGATTGAGTAGAGAAATCTCAAAGGTTTTCCCATGACGGGACGGTTTTCTTCCCAGGGTGGAGTGGTCAAGCTGTTCGATGAGGACCTTGCCCCCTAGTTCCGATAAAGAATTTTGTCAGGCAGAGTCCCGCGTGGCTGAGGGCGCAAGGTCGGACAGGAGGCTGGGTTTTGGTTTTATGAAGAGACAAGAGGAGTCATTAAGGTATTTTCTAGGAGGCTGTCCGAGATTAGTGATCGTCACGAGATTGTGTCGATTTGAGGCAGATTTTTCTATGGTTTGAGGCGAATAGTGGGGTCTATTTAACGAAAAGGATCGGAGAATCTGGCCAAATCCGGCACAACTGTAGTAGATCAATCTAATCTGGGACAGCCTCCTAGTCAGTACAACACGGATCGGCAGGGCCCCATAGGAAAAAATTCAAACAATGATGAACAACATGGGTGAACCTTATCTTAAGGAACCTTTCAGTTCGCCGAATATGAACTGAAGGGATTTTCCGTTAACGATTCATCAAATGATCTTAGCGCCCCAATTCGTTCAACGCCCCCCGTCTCCACGCAGAAGCCCCAATGTTTTGGTTGTAAGAATCCCGTCTGGAAAAGGAAAAGAGAGCTAAAGAGGGAATCAGGTGAGCCGTAGGAAGAAGCAGATTTCCATTGACCAACTCAGACCAGGCATGCACATCCTGGGTTTGGATCAGTCCTGGCTTAAGTCCACGGTCTGGTTCCATCGGGGTCTGATAAAAAGCGAAGGGGAGATTCGTAAACTCAGAGAATCCGGGGTGCGCATGGTCTTCATCGATCCTGAGCTCGGGGTTGATGCAGAAGAGCCTGCGGATGAGACCCTTCTTAATGAACCTCCACAACTTCCGGCTGAACCTGATGGGCCTTCTCCCCAGGAGGAACCCGAAGGCGCAATTGTGGAGGTACAATCCCAGGAGCCGAAGGGTGAGGAGCCAAGGCATGAAACGGTATCGCAAATCTTTGCCGAAGATCTTGCAGTTGTACGCCAGATCCGCAATGAGGCCGTCTTTGCTGTTGAGCGCATATTTGATGGAATCAAGACCGGAAAACCCCTGGAGGTTGGGTCGGTTCAAGAAGTGACACAAACCTTAATGGATTGTCTCACCGGTCGCGATGGGGCAATGTTGGCGGAGACCCAACTTCAGAGGATGAAACAATTCGACACCTCCCTGTTTAACCATTCGGTGGATGTCTGTGTCTTGGCATTGGTCATTGGGCACAGGATTGAGGTGCCACAGGATCAGCTCATCGAGTTGGGTATTGGAGCTTTGCTGCACGATGTGGGGCAGATGAGGCTTCCCCGAAACCTTCTTCTCAAAAGTGGTGCTTTTACCGAACAAGAGCGGAGCCTATTTCAATCGCATCCCAAACTGGGTGCCACCATGATCTCCAGTGCAGAGGGATTTTCGGAGATCACGCGACGGGTGGTGTCCGAGCACCACGAACGAATCGATGGGTCGGGATACCCGTGGGGCCGAAAGGGTTCCAGCATCTCGAGGTTTGGTCAATTAGTTGGAGTGGTTGACCGGTATGACGCCTTAGTCAGTAGTCGAGGCGGGCGCCCTTCTGTTCCACCCGCCTTGGCGGTAAGGCGGATGTATCAAATGGGGCAGGGTGGGGAATTTGAAATGGAATGGATTGAGCGGTTGATTCAAAGTCTGAGCCTGTACCCTATCGGCAGTCTTGTGGAGTTAAACACCGGGGAACGTGGCTGGGTGATAGGGGTCAATCAGGCTGATCGAATGCGGCCGACCGTGAGGCTTCTCTGGGACCGAGACCGAAGGAAGTTGGAGGAGTCCATCACCGTTGAGTTATCACGTAACGATCATGAGCTCGCATCACGGTATATTCAGGAGGTGCTGAACCCTCTTGAGGAAGGAGTGAGCCAGGAGCTTTCGTTGGCGTTTTCAAGCACCTGAAGTTTATGATTCCCGGCAATTCATCCCTCTTGCCCGTGCCAACATTTTTAGGGGCGTGACCGTTGCACGTTGCCTAAGCGATCCCTTGATTTTGCCTTTCCGGAGCTTCTTCCCTATCCCTTCTGACTTCAACGCGACTGCCTCAACATTCTCACCCTTCGAGGGGTCATAGGCCCCGTATTGTGGGGCCGTCCTAGGGGCGTGAGCCCCTGGGAAAGCGGGGTGTTGGGGTTTCCTTCGGTACGCTCAGGACAGGTTTCAACACCCTGCTAGGGGAGGGGCCAGGCATTTTTCTCTTTTACAAGGATGGCGAGTTCCTTCATTATGATACATTCGTTCCCGAAGTCTGTGTCCGCTCACTCTGAAAATCCCAAAAGGATCGAGGGACAACCTGATGACGAATACCAGGGGTTCTCAACCGTACCACCGGCAATGATTTATTTTCAGTCCGAACCCGATTTGGTCTTTACCACGATTGTCCAAGAAGCACTGGACAGTGAGTCGTTGGAAATCCACCAGCTCGCGGATGATGCGGCCATTGATTCCTGGGAAGGTTTGTATCCCCACAGTTCCCGTAACCTTATCCCCTATGAAGCGATACGAATGATGAAACAGCTTCTTGCGGCGAGTCGAGATACGATGGTCTATCGGATTTCGGAGTCTCATTGGCTTCTGCTGTACGAGTGCTTAAAGAATTTTTGTTGCACCCACAATGATCTTATTGAAGATGAGCCAAACGGCCTGAGGGCCGTGGGCCAATACAAACTGGGGCTCCTGGACAATGAGGCGATGGTGGAAATCTATTTCTGGGATACGGACTTTCTTCTCCCGCCAGACCCATCAGCAGTCCTGAACGCCGAAGCCAATGGGGGCGAAGAAAATGGCGGACCTGAGTCCTGGAAACATGGGGCTTTTGTGAAAGAGGGACCAAAACTGGAGCTGGTCCACGACGTAGGCTGGCTGGTGACAGAGCCTGAGACCTATTTTCGCCCAGGCTCAACTCAATACCCGGATTGTGGGTGGGATGATGAAAGGGTCTGAACGGAAATCAATAGCTCCAAATAAGGAGGGGAAAGCATGAAACGAGGGTGGTCGCTTCGGAAATTCGAAGGAAAATGGTGTGAGGAGGAATTTTCCGAAGGGACTCTCACGGAAGACACCCTGGCACTGGAAATTCCAGAGGATGGAGATACCATTGAGGTCAGGGCTTCCTCCCGTGATGGTCTGACCTTCACCGGCACCTATCACTTTCGTGAGGGGGGGTACTCCGACGGAGAGGTCACCTTCCAACGCTATAAAGGGCGCCAGGGCGAAGTCCTGTTTGGGGAATGGAAAGAAGTCGGCACTGCCGGAGGGCCATGGATCATCAAGGTGTCTGATTGAAAGAAAAGGGTAAAGGGGTCACCTATTAGAGGGTTCCGGCGATACTCAATGCAGAAGGCCCGAGTCATGATTCCTGAGACTGGTACGACGAAGCAAAACTCTCAACCAAAGACTTGACCCCTTTATGATCTTGTTTATGATCTTGAACTCAAAGCCACCTAACGCCGCTAATCAGCCGCGCGGCTTTTTGCGTCGGCTGAATTAGTCTTGTTAGGCATTATAGTTTGTCGATATAGCATTCAAAAAAGGACGTTCTTGATATACCTGTTCGTATTTTCGTGGCTCACCTCGGACCGCTGGAGTGATTTTCACAATATTTTTTGCCGTACAGTCTTCGGGCATGCAGAAAAATTCTATATGGAACGTTGTCCCGAAACAGAACTCCTTTCCATCCTCCATAGTGGCGTAAAATTCCGTCCAACCCATTGATGTTTCGTCTTTTATTTCAGCTAAACGAGGGGGAGAAATAGCATAATCGCTTAATGTCAGTTCTTTTAATATCGTAATGATTGAGAGCATTTCCACTTGTGACAAAAGTCTTAACGATAGAACGATATCCGACTGATTTGTGTAATTTGGTGTCATTCCTTGTCTCGTCGAACCTCCGAAGTGCGAGATCAACTTGGGCCTTTGAGCTAGAAATAACAACGCATGGCAGGTAGAGCCCATCGTTCAAGACCGCTGAGCACCTGTATCGATTACCAGAGTGCCCGTCAGAGATCGGCTTAACGCTTCTTCTAACCCATTTGAGTAGTTCTTTTTCTTCCATTGTAGAGATGCCTAACAATGATTAGATTGACCCGCATAATCTGCGGAGCATGGGTTTCCGAGCCGGATAATACGGCAGCGGTGCGGCGAATACAACCTCGATAATCTCTTCAGTCTCAACCACTTGCGTCGCTTGGGCCTTGTTATCGTGGTGTCTTATGCGGATCAGCATACAATCCACCTCTTCCTTGTTCAAAGTCCGTCGACAGGACTGCGAACCCCCGCCGGGCCACGGTTCAGGACATGGGTATAGATCATTGTCGTGCTGACGTCCCTGTGTCCCAGCCGCACCATGTCGCCGTGGCGTGAGGACTCTCCTTCGACCTGTCCTGCCTCCACGTTCCTCCAAAACCCCCGTCAGCTATTTTGACACGTTTCACTGTCCGGCTACATGCGTGATGTCATTGATAATTTCGTGATCCCTGGCGACCATT
>JACZVJ010000020.1 GCA_022572725.1 Nitrospinota bacterium
GTTGGCCTTTCGAATATCAAGCCGATCGCGAATACCTTGTGTTATCTGGGATTGATCAGTCGGTGGATTCGAGATGAAGAAGCCACGCTCTCCGCGAACAGCCGGCTCTTTAACGAATGGTATGTGGAAACAATGACTTCCTAAAGGAAAGGGACAGCCAAAATAATGATACGCGCTGCAAAACTCGACGCGGTTCTCCCCTCCATCCTCGTCAAGGCTTTTAAAGGAGAGTTATGAAGCTGCCAAACGCCGACAGGGCAGTGGTTGACCTAAGAAAGCTACGAGATTACTGTCTTAGTCAGGAACATCCGCGAGGTCAGCATAAGGCTCGTCTCTTTAAAAGTGCGGTAGGGTTGACGGCTCAAGATGTTTTGGAATTTCAAAATTTGTTGCTTTCTGCAGCAAGGAGCGAAGATGCGGTGTCTCTTGATGCAGATGACTATGGGCAACGATATGCGTTAGACTTTTCAGTCAAGAGGACGAGTGGACAGGCGACGATTCGCAGCCTGTGGATCATTAGAAGAGGAGAAGACTTCCCCCGACTGGCAACCTGCTATATTCTTTAAAATAGGAGCCCGATGATGAACTCAGAAATCCATACCTTAGATGTGGTGGCTTTAACGGAAGACCTTCCAGAGCATGACTTGCGTCGTGGACAGGTAGGGACAGTGGTCGAGACGCTGAGTTCAGGCATGTTCGAAGTCGAGTTTGTCGACAATGATGGCCGTACCTATGCGACCCTCCCATTAAAATCCAGCCAACTCTTAGTGTTGTATTATCAACCTGTCTAGCGATCCTCTGTAGCCCAAGGCATGCCTCTTCATCTCTTTGGACCGGAAAAGGGGACAGATTGTTTTCTGGGAATAATGAAGAGGCAGCAGAATCCTTTTCCTTGAACGTTGGGTAAACTCATTGCCCTCATCGACCTTTCAAATAGACTGTTGGCCAACCCACCGTTTTCCCGATGTTGATGTCTAGCAGAATTAGGGTAAACTGGTCTAAGTCTAATCTAAACAAGGAGATATTCTGTATGCCTGAAGTTGGCGCATATGAGGCGAAAACCCACTTATCACAATTGCTTGAGCGCACCCAAAAAGGGGAGCACTTCGTGATCACGAAACATGGGCGACCCGTGGCTGAGCTCGTCCCCGTGAGCCGGACTGATGGTGACGCCGTTCGTCGAACGATCACTAACATTCGTTCGTTTCGAGAGACCCTGCGAAAACGAGGGATTCGAATGCAAGGATTACTCAAGAAAGACGAAGGACTTCGCGATCTGGCTCATCAAGGACACCGCTACTGATGTCGTTTGTCCTGTATAGTTCCGTCGCCTTAGCGTGGGCTCTTCCTGACGAATCCAACCTCACCCTTGATCCTTTATGTGATCGCCTGACGACCGAGATGGCGACTGTGCCACCCATTTGGCCTTTGGAGATTGGGAATGTGTTACTGGTGGCGGTGAAACGGGGTCGGCTTACGGCTCGGGACATGAATCGTCTCGTCCGAGAACTTCGTGCATTGCCAGTGGAGGTCGACGTCACCTCTACTGAAGAATCCCTCAACGAGATGCTGATATTGGCTCGAAAGTACGAGTTGAGCACATACGATGCATCATACATCGAATTAGCCAAGCGACGTGATATGCCGTTAGCTACGCTCGATGCCAAGCTGCGCAAAGCCTGCCTGTCAGCTAAGATCACGCTTCTGCCTTCATAAATCCGGCTTGTCACAACCCTGCCGCGATCGGATTGGGGAAGGAAGTCTTTCATTAGCACGTCTCGTCGTTGATGATTGGAGGTTTCGCTTTGCGCCGCGTGTCAGGGCAGGTCTATCGGCATAGCCGACTATCGTCAGGTGTTGACCACTCTCACCCTCACCCCGGCCCTCTCTCTGCAGAGGGAGAGGGAACTTAGGGGGTAATCCCAACGCTACAAAAACTCTTCAAGAGAAACCCCCTGCAGAGGAAGAGGGAAGATGGCAGGTGCTATCTCTCTTTGGGTTGGCTCACTCACTATTGAGGTTTCACTAATACCGTGACAGTCAGGCGACCGTGGCTATCCTAGAAGGGAGCAATTTATCCTCGCTCTTTTCCTCCCCTTGGTAAGGGGAGGTTAGGTGGGGTAGAAGTCTTTTCCCCCTTGTGAGGGGACGCCTCGAGGGATAGAGTTCAGCAGGGCCATGCGCTTAGGTCCTTACGAAGCGTAGCGCGGCCGTGTGAGTCCTCTACCTCCCCTCACCCCTCCTTACCAAGGAGGGGAAACATGCGTCATGCATGACCCGAATAGCAGCACTGAACCCGGGACCGGCAACGTCACTCAATTTGTGAATGCTCAATAGTCGAGAACGTTCAGGTCGTTTCGCTTGGGACGGCTTTCATGGACAGCGCAATGCGCCGGCGTGGAATGTCGACCTCTAAGACGGTCACTCTGACTTGTTGGTTGACCTGTACGACCGTATTGGGATCGCTGACAAACCGATTGGCGAGCTGACTGATGTGGACGAGGCCATCCTGATGCACCCCGATATCGACAAAGGCTCCAAAGGCCGTGACATTGGTGACCACACCGGGAAGGATCATGCCGGGTTTGACCTGCTCAATGGATTGCACGCCTTCCTGGAATCGTACCGGTTCAAATTGCTGACGTGGGTCACGGCCTGGCTTGGCCAATTCGGTCACAATATCGGTTAGCGTCGGTTTTCCCACTTCCTCTGTGATGTATCGATGGAGGTCGATCGTGCGTTGGCGATCAGAGTCGTTCATCAGCTCCTTCACGGTACATCCCAAGTCTTTGGCCATCGCGTGGACCACGGGGTACCGCTCGGGGTGCACCGCGCTGGCATCCAGAGGATGCTCGCCATCGGTAATGCGTAAAAATCCTGCGGCTTGCTCAAACGCTTTTGGTCCCAAGCGGGGGACTTTCTTCAATGCCGTCCGGCTTCGAAAGGGTCCATGTTCCTGTCGATAGGCCACGATATTCGTGGCGAGTTGCGGACCCACACCAGAGACGGCGGTGAGGAGTTGCGGGCTCGCCATATTGACCTCCACCCCCACCCGATTCACGCAACTGATGACCACATCCTGGAGCCGCTGCTTCAAGATCCCTTGATCGACATCATGTTGGTACTGCCCGACCCCGATGGCCTTGGGATCGATCTTCACCAGTTCGGCTAACGGATCCATGAGCCGCCGACCGATCGAGACCGCCCCACGCACGGTCACATCCTTGTCAGGAAATTCCTCACGGGCCACCGCGGATGCGGAATACACGGACGCCCCGCTTTCGTTCACCATCACGATGGGAATGTCCGATGGCAACGTCAACGTGCGAAGAAACGTTTCGGTCTCCCTCCCTGCTGTCCCATTGCCAATGGCGATGGCCTCAATCTGGAAACGCTTACACAACTCCACAATCGTGTCCCCCGCTTTGGAGGCGGCCGCTGATCCCTGATGCGGAAAGATCGTCTCCGTATGACGCAAATTGCCTTGCCGGTCGAGACAGACCACTTTACACCCGGTGCGAAACCCAGGATCTATGGCCAGTACCGTCTTCTGTCCTAAGGGTGACGCCATGAGCAATTGCTGCACGTTTTGCGCAAACACCTCAATGGCCGTCTGATCCGCGCGGGATTTTGTCAGCACACGGGTTTCCGTTTCCATCGATGGGGCCAGGAGCCTGGCAAAACTGTCCTGGATGGCCATGGTCACTTGAGCCGACGCCGGCCCGCTCCCTTTCAGAAAGAGGCGATGCAGGAGAGACAGCGCAGCCGGTTCCGGCACCACCACACGAAAACTCAGAAAGCCTTCCTGTTCCCCCCGGCGCATGGCCAGCACACGATGTGAGGGCGCCGTCGCCACTGGTTCTTCCCATTCGACATAATCCCGATACTTGCTTCCTTGCACATCTTTTCCCCGTATCCCTGTCGTCTTGAATGTCCCGTGTTCCAAAAACAGCGAGCGCATGGAGGCGCGAGCCTGCTGGTTTTCGTTCATCCATTCGGCCATGATATCGCGCGCGCCGGCCAACGCCTCTTCTACCGACTCCACTCCCTGATCTGCATTGAGAAATTTCCCTGCTTCGGCGACGACATTCAACTGTGAATCTTGAGCCCACAGGCTCTGTGCCAGCGGTTCCAGCCCCCGTTCTTTGGCGATCATGGCTCGTGTGCGGCGTTTGGGTCGATAGGGTAAATACAGGTCCTCCAACTCCGTCATCGAGGTTGCGGCTTGAACCTGCCCTTGCAGAATGTCCGTGAGTTTTCCTTGTTCCTCTAGCGACGCCACAATGACAGCCCGACGTTTGTCTAATTCTCGAAGTTGGGCCACTCGATCCCGAATGGACGTAATGACGACCTCATCTAACCCACCCGTCCTCTCTTTTCGATAGCGTGCGAGAAATGGAACCGTGGCGCCATCATCCAGAAATTCCACCGTGGCCGTTACCTGCTTGATTGCGATACCCAGCTCCAACGCAATCGTTCTGTCATGAAATTCTGATTTCATCGTCTCAATACATCCTTCTCATCATCAGTGACTACCACCTTAACACCTGCTGGCTTACAGACGAATCCTGAGATCATCCCCTCACCCCAACCCCCCGCCTTCGCCGAAGCGGCTTCGCGCAGGCAGGTCTCCCCAAAGGGGCGAGGGAATTTTGAAGGGGTTTAGTTGAAAGTTGAAATACTATAGTCCAGGGCCTCGCGCGTGTCTGGTGTCTCCAGGCTGGTGCGGCCCAGTGTGCCGTTGCGGTATTCCGTCAGCAGGATTCTGGCCGCTTTTTCTCTATCCAATTCCCCACCCTTTCCTTTACGCAGACATCCCCGTTTGGTGGCAATGGCTTCGAGCACGCCCGCGCCATCCAGCCCATCTACCTCAAACCCGTAACGCGCCGTGAGCAGCGCGGGGTAGCGCGCGCGTAAGGTGGTGGCGAGGAACTCGGCGATTTCTTCGTCGACGACCGCATTGGCGCCAATCGCGTGGATGGTGGCGAGCAGGAGGCCCACGACGGGATGCTTGATTTTTGGCCACAACAGGCCCGGTGAGTCGATGAGCGTCATGCGGTCGTTCAAGATGTGGCGTTGCTGTCCTTTGGTCACGGCGGGTTCGTTGCCCACTGTTGCGAGGCGGCGTTTGAGCAGCGTGTTCATGAGCGTGGATTTGCCGACGTTGGGGATGCCCATGATCAGCATGCGTAGCGGCTTGGTGATGCTGTTGCGATGCGGGGCAAGGGGCTGACACAAACCAGGCACCTTGGCTGCCTGGCCAGCACGGTTGCCGGAAAGGGCCACGGCGTTGACGCCAGGTTCCCGGTTGTACACGTTCAGCCAGGCTTGGGTGACAGTGGGGTCGGCGAGATCGGCTTTGTTGAGCACTTTCAAACAGGGACGCTGCCTAGACAGCCGCAGTTCCGTGATCATCGGATTGCTGCTGGCTTCCGGCATGCGCGCATCCAGTACTTCGACGATGACATCGATTGCCTCCATCGTCTTGGCCGCTTCTCTGCGCGCGACATTCATGTGACCGGGAAACCACTGTATGGACATGTGGAATGTGGGGAAAATGGGGGTTGTGTATCTACTCGATTATGAACTTTTCGGCAACATGCTATCAAACCTCGCCCGTTTGCCAGCGAATCATCATGCTGCCTTGGGAATCGGCTCGACATCCTGTGAAAGGTCATAGGACGAAGCGAGAGCCCCCACGGACCTCAGTCTGCCCCTGTTTGCCATGGGGTGGAGTCATGCGGTAGTCTCTCCTCTCCCTGGTACCGATCAGCGTCAGCTCCGCGCGTCATCGCAAGATGGATGCCCTTCCCGACTTGCACGCCAACATTGGTGTCCAAGTCCTCGACCGGAAATGACACAGCCTGATCATTGGCCCCTTCCCGGCGCCGTCGGAGGATGGCCTTGCGCCTCATAGGCCGGGGATACCCACAGCCGATCACGATGAAGGAGAAGAGATATGCCGAAGGCGAAACGAGAAAAGAACTGTTATCGGTGCGAGGAAGCCGGTGGGATACGTATGAGTTTTATGGTCTGCGCACAATGTTCCCGTCATTATTGCAGCCGTCATGGAGATCCCCAATTGGAAGAATGCACCACCTGCCTTGAGAGTGGGGAGGAAACGTAGACTGCCTCACTAACCATGAGCCCCCAGAAAACATACAGAGGTTGTGAATTTTTTAACTTAATTGTGAGAAATAGGGTCAAACTGAGCTTGGGCGCGATGCCGTAGGAGCGGGCGATGCACTACCGCGCCTGGGTTCGGGGAGCAATTCCTGAGGGGGAGTGGGAGGACATTCGCCAGACCGTTCAACGGGGGCAATGAACTGGCAGGGATCGGTTTATGGTGGAAGTGGCGAGGAAGATAGGCCGGCGGGTAGAGCGCCGTGGACGGGGCCGCCCGCTGAAAAAAATTTGTAAAATCTTGAATTTTAGATGACGGACACTTTCAGATGAATGTGGGAATTCCTGCAGAGCTTCGGGCTAACCAACTCGTCATGCCCGCAGTCGTGAGCGGGCATCCAGGATTATAAAGAAAGATGGATCCCCGCTAAAAAACGGCGGGGATGACCGGGAAAGGATACACGGGCCAGCTTTTCGAAACTTCACCAGCCCTTGTCTGAAAGATTCAATCCAAGTCTTTACAGTTGCTATTATTATGCGCCCAACGTTTTCTTGACCGTCTCGCCGATTTCTGCTGGATTTCGGACTACCCGAACCCCTGCCTCTTCCAGCGCGGCCATTTTTTCGGCTGCCGTGCCTTTTCCTCCGGTGATAATCGCCCCGGCATGCCCCATGCGGCGCCCCGGAGGGGCCGTGATCCCAGCGATAAAGCTGATCACAGGTTTGGTCATCTGTTCCTTGATAAAGACTGCAGCTTTTTCTTCGGCATCGCCGCCGATCTCACCGATCATCACGACTGCTTCGGTTTCAGGGTCTGCTTCAAACATCTGCAGAAGATCAATGTACCCCGTTCCAATAATGGGGTCTCCCCCAATACCAATGCACGTGGTTTCTCCCAACCCCAGGTTGGTCAGTTGGTTCACGGCTTCATAGGTCAAAGTCCCGCTCCGGGAGATCACACCCACTCGGCCTTTTTTATGAATAAACCCGGGCATAATGCCAATCTTACATTCATCGGCTGTAATCACCCCTGGACAATTCGGGCCAATGAGCCGCGAAATACTACTTTGCAGGGCCCGCTTGACCTTCACCATTTCATTAATGGGAATCCCTTCGGTAATACAGATGATTAACCAGATGCCGGCATCTGCGGCCTCCAAAATGGCATCGGCGGCAAACGCCGGGGGAACAAAGATCAGCGAGGTGGTCGCCTCGGTTTTTTTCACCGCATCCCGGACCGTATTGAACACTGGAATCCCTTCAACTTCCTGGCCGGCCTTCCCAGGCGTGACCCCTGCCACAACCTGCGTTCCATAGGCCTTGCACTGAGTCGCATGAAAGGACCCTTCTTTTCCGGTGATGCCTTGGACAACGACCCGAGTCGACTTGTTCACTAAGATGCTCATCCGTCCTACCTTTCAATTACTCTGAATGATTTTTTAAAGGAACTCTTTCCCCCCTCACCTTCCTTGTCTCCTCACCCCACAGGTGCCACAACTGGCTCTACCTGCGCGCATTCACCGAGCACTTTTCCTCTCTTTTCTGCTTTCTGTTGACGGGGCTGAGCCTCAACTGCGACCGTCGAGCGAGCACCTTCTGAGGTGCGCGGTCCGGGAGCACGGGGGCTCAGCCCCGTCAACCCTTCTTCTTCCTTCGCATGCCCACGATCTTCTGCGCCGCTTCCCACAAGTCTGTCGCCACGTCGACTTTGAGACCGGAGTCCAGCAGCAATTGCCGGCCCTCTTCCGCATTGGTTCCCTGGAGCCTGACCACGACGGGTAGCCTGATGCCCACCTCCTTGGCCGCATCAATGACCCCGTGAGCAATTCGCTCACAACGAACAATGCCGCCAAAGATGTTAATGAAGACACCCTTGACTTTTTTGTCCTTCAAGAGAATTCGAAATCCGGCCGCAACGGTCTCCTTGGTGGCACCACCGCCGACATCAAGGAAATTCGCGGGTTCGGTTCCCGCGAGCTTGATGACATCCATTGTAGCCATCGCCAAACCGGCTCCATTGACCATACACGCAATATCTCCATCTAATTTGACATAGCTCAAATTGTGCTTGCCGGCTTCAATTTCCAGGGGTTCTTCTTCATGTACATCCCGCAACGCTTGGATATCTGGATGCTTAAACAGTGCATTGTCATCAATGGACACTTTCCCGTCTAAGGCGAGGAGCCGTTTATCCGTCGTGATCACGAGCGGGTTGATCTCCACCAACGATGCGTTCTTTTCCATAAACAGGCGGTACAGATTGCCTAACATCTGAATGAATGGATTGACCACGGCCGGCTCAATGGATGCCAAGCCCAACCCAAACGCAAGATTTCGACCGTTGTATCCTTGAAATCCTACAGCAGGATCGATGGCTTCCCTCAACACCTTCTCGGGTGTGTGAGCGGCTACTTCCTCAATTTCCATCCCCCCCTCAGTGCTCGCAATAAAGGTGGGGCATCCCGAATCCCGATCGACCACCAGGCTCAGATACAATTCCTTGGCAATCCCTGCCCCTTCCTCAATCAGAAGACGGCGAACTTTTTTCCCTTTGGGGCCAGTTTGGTGGGTGATTAAAGTTTTCCCAAGTAACTCTTTGGCCAACGCCGGCACTTCTTCTTTATTCTTTGTCAGCTTGACGCCACCCGCCTTTCCCCGCCCCCCGGCATGAATCTGGGCTTTCACCACAAAGACCGCCGAATCGAGCGTCGCTGCCCATTTCTCTGCGGCTCGTGGAGTTTTGATTTCTTTGCCTTTTGGAACCGGCACCCCGAATTGCGTAAATAATTGCTTCGCCTGAAATTCATGAATGTTCATAAGAACCCTTTACATTCCTTTAAGAAAACCCCTCACCTTTTCCTCTCCCCTCAGGGGAGAGGAATTCTTAAGGGTACAAACCGGTAAGATGGTTTACAGAATAAACCGGGCACATGGTTTACCCTGTCTCGGCAAGGAGGGTCTTGCCGATGCCATGGAAGGAAACCAGTGCGATGGACCAACGTGTTCAACTGATTGGTGATTGGTTGAGTGGGGAGTACACCAAACGTGAGCTGTGTCAGATGTACGAGATCAGTCGGCCGACGGCGGACAAATGGATGGCGCGGTATCGTGCCCGCGGGGCACCCGGGCTGGAGGAACTGTCGCGTGCGCCTCATTGCCACCCGAATCAGACCGCGGAGGAGCTGCGCGTGCTGATCGTGGCGGGGAAGCTGAAGCATCAGAAATGGGGGCCCAAGAAAGTGCTGGACCTGTTGCGTCGAGAGCAGCCGCACGTGGCCTGGCCTGCCGACTCGACGGCGGGGGAGATTCTCAAGCGCGCGGGCTTGGTTCGTCCCCGCGTGCGACGGCGCCGGGTCGCGCCCTACACGGAACCATTTGGCGACTGTGCCGGCCCGAATCAGACGTGGAGTGCTGATTTCAAAGGGGACTTTCCGTTGGGCAACGGCCGGCGGTGCTATCCGCTGACCCTGAGCGACAACTTCTCCCGGTATCTGCTGTTGTGCCAGGCCCTGGCGCGGCCCCGCTACGAGGCGGTGCGGCCGTGGATGGAGTGGGCGTTTCGGGAGTACGGGCTGCCCGCGGCGATCCGGACCGATAACGGAGCGCCGTTTGCGTCGCTCGCCGTCGGTGGGATCAGTCAGTTGTCGAAGTGGTGGATTCAGCTGGGAATCCGGCCCGAGCGGATTCGTCCGGGCAAGCCCGCGCAGAATGGGCGCCATGAACGGATGCATCGCACGTTGAAGGACGCGGTGCCTCCCCACGCCAATCTTCACGCGCAGCAACGCCACTATGATCCGTTTCGAGAGGAGTATAACTGGCAGCGGTCCCATGAGGCGCTGGGCAGAAAGACGCCAGGCAGTGTGTATGGTTCCTCGGAACGCTCCTATCCGATCAAACTCCCACCGATCGAGTATGAGTTGGGAGTCACCGTGAGACAGGTACGTCACAACGGCGAGATTAAGTGGCGGGGTGAACGCATTTACGTCTCGGAGGTCCTGGCGAAAGAGCCGCTGGGACTCACGCCCATTGATAATGATACGTGGGAACTGCGGTACAGTTTTCATGTGCTCGGTGTCTTGGATCAACGCACCAACACGATCACGCCCGCGCAAGGCTGGCATGGCGCTAACTTAAAAAAAGGGTAAACCTTGTCCCCGGTCTAACATGTAAACCATGTCCGGCTTGCACCGTTGGGGTGAGGGGTAATCTCGCCAGAAAGTTAAAACACTTTAGTTTCGGCAAAAGGACCCAAAACCACTGGCGCCGCGGTACGGCCCTTCGGCCCCGCTGCTTAGACACTGGAGAAATATAATACCTTCTCGGTTAAAACAAAGTGAGAGAACAGACCTGGAGGGACCCCCTTTGACAAAGGGGGTGAGGGGGATTGTACAAAGGGCTCCTTTCTCTCCTGGGTCGTATTGAAAAACCTGAAAAAATGGTATGCTTACCAGGCCACAGTATGAACATTTCCCTTTTGCTTGCTATTGCAGCCTAACGCCACTTAACAAAAATTTACGATGGACATAACGTATTGACCCATTGATTCTTTCTAGTCGGAAACTCCAAGAACACCGTAAACTATCACGGCTTTTGGGCAGTCTATTTCTAGATAGCGCGCCGCGCCGCGCTATCGGGTCCGCGAGCTGTCTCGAGGTTCCGCCGGTGCACAGCGCCGGCTATCACCTCGCTGGAGCGGACACCGCTCCGCGGCGAGCGCCAGGTGCTCGCAATGCCTGCTGGGACCAGGCCCTTCATCAAACGGGCCAGGGTCGCCGTTCACTCATGGCCTTCAGGTCTTCCGATCCCGCCAGGCTCATTGCGCGCGTGGTGCCGCTCAGCTCTCGGGCCCGTTAGAGGGCGATACACGAATGTCCGATCTGCTCGACAAGATCCAAAGAGATCTAAACAGCTCTCGTGCGGAGTTTGATGCCGCACGGCAGAGCGAAACTCGGCCTCGGATAACAAAACACGGGACTATTCTCATTGGCAAGGACGGCGTACGGATTCGGGATTTCAGTACGGATAGACCGGGCGACTCTGACGAATGGAGAGAAGTTATTGTCGACTGGGGACTCAGTCAACTACGAAACGCTCGTGGGTTGCTAACCGAGCCCCACGAGGGGTTGCGCCGGTATACCGAAGCGATACGAACCTCCGTACGCAACGAAAACTGGTTTGCGGCACTTTATCTGGCATTGACCATGCCGGATATCTGTGGGGCATTGGAGAATCCGTCAAGTAAAATCCGAAACCGATACGAATCTTGGTTCAAAAAGTACCTCGGCGGGTTGTATCCGCCGGATCTCTTTTCTGCCTCAGATTGTTACTACCTGAGGTGCTCCGCCCTGCACCAGGGGTTCCCTACACATCGAAAGGCACAGGCAAAGCGCTTTGCCTTTCTTGCTCCTGTTCCAAACATCTCCATGCATTGTTGCTTTTCTAAGCCGGAAGAAGGTAAGTTCGTTCTACTACTTCAAGTGGACATTTTTTGCACCGACATTGTGCGGGGTGTTGAAAGGTGGCTCGACGATGTCGTCGGGCAGGAAGAGATTCTCAAACAGATAAGCGGAATGCTAACTTTCATGGACGGGCGAAGTCCAATGGACCTCACTTGAGCGCCGGACAACCGGAAATTCGCCCTCTAACAAGTGTAGTCTTCATTAGGGTCAGACACGAATTTTTGTCGGTAAAGAATTCGGTTTGGTCAATTGGGGTTTGAAGTTTATTATTTGTGGTCAGAATTTGGGGTCAGGCATGAGTATTGACTTATCCTCTACACACCGGTAGCCTCGGCCCCATGGTGGGAAAACCGCGCGTGGAATTCGCTGGGGCTTTTTATCATGTGATTACCCGCGGCAACCGGCGTGTGGCTCTCTTTCACGAGGCCGCCGATTATGCAGCCTACCACCAACGCTTCGAACGTTACCGCGAGCGAGGTCGGCTCTGGTGCTATGCCTATGTCTTACTGGCCAATTATGTTCATCGGCTGGTGGAAACTGGAGAGGTCCCGTGGTCCTGGACCATTCAGTAAGCGAGTATTCATTGGCAGGATATTGAAAAAGCGTGCCCTGAGCATGGCCGAAGGGTCCGCCAGCTTTGTTCTCGCGGGTCTTGGAGGCTCGACGTACTGAACAGAGTAACCTCCCTTCGCCTCCCCAGCCTTCGCCGAAGCGGGGCTTCTCGTCCGTGCAGGCAGGTCGCTTGCTGCGGCCGCGCTGGACGGCCTTTTTGACCATCCTGCGGGCTGTTTTCCGATGCCGTCCCTGATCTCCGAGAGTGCTGTATTGCCCCTGTGCCAAAAGGGTTTTTCAACCACCTGCTAATCTCTGGCGTGCCGGTCCTTGTTCGCCATCGGCTCCGTCGGACGACCATTCGGTTGTCCATCCTCACTCAATTAGCTCAGAAACTCCTTGAAGCGGTAGGTGAGGCGCACGCCGAACTCAGTTTGGAGTTGGTCGGGGACGGACGCATGAGCCGGCTCAACAGGACATATCGAGGAGGGGACGGGCCTACGGATGTCTTGGCCTTTCCACTTCGGGAATCTCCTGGTCCTCGGTCGGCATTGCTTGGGGATGTGGTGATTGCCTTTCCTACAGCCGTTCGGCAAGCGGTCTCGCTAGGTCATTCCATTGATGAGGAACTGGTCAGGTTGTTGATCCATGGCGTGTTGCACTTGCTGGGGTATGATCATGAACGGGGAGAACACGACGCTCGGCGTATGCAGCGCAAAGAAAAAGCTCTTTTCCGCACTCTCCTTCCCCTGCCCAAATTGGTCACCAGGGTCTTAAAGTCAAAGTGAAAAGGGTCATGCGTAATGTGTAATTCGGGATAAGTTGAGGAATGGACAGTGGACAGCCAAAAGAAAACGCATAAGGACCTCGATGCATGGAAAAAAGCAATGGAACTAGTGGAGGGCGTTTATACGTTGACTTCCAAGTTCCCCAAAGAGGAAGTCTATGGGTTGGCATTTCAGGCAAAACGATCTGCTGTTTCCGTGCCGAGTAACATTGCAGAGGGTGCGGCTAGAGCTTCTAAGAAGGAATTTATTCAATTTCTCCATGTGGCTTTAGGTTCCCTGGCTGAGTTAGAAACTCAGCTCATTTTAGCGACCCGAATGGGTTTCATCCGAAGAAGTAGTGTCCTGGATCAACTGACCCAGGTGAGGAAAATGGTCCTGGGACTTCTCAAGTATTTGAGGCGAGGGCTCGCTGCAGGGGTGTGAGGAGTGGTCCGGACACATTGTTAGAAAAATCACTCCTGCTTAGAAAATGCGTGAGGCGTAAGGGGTGAGGTGTAAGGGGGAACCCCATGGTTCGTGAGGCGTCATGGGTGAAACGTTAGGCAAAAAAAGAATTGTTTTCCCTCCTCACGCCTCACGCTTTACGCCTCACAAGGTTGGTTGCCCATTTTCATTATGCACGGGCGGGCCCTAGGCCAATCACCAAAATTACGCCTTACCTGTCACTCATAACTCGTAACGAACCTATGGCATGGTTTGACCGTCTCAAGGAAGGGTTATTAAAAACCCGTCAGGGGGTTCAAAGTTCACTCAGGCGGTTGGTAGGCCGGGGGGTGGATCCGGCTGTGTTGGAAGAGGTCGAAGCGGCCCTCCTGAGCGCCGATGTGGGGGTTCGGGCCGTTGACCGGATGATGGAGCGGTTGCGAGATCACGGACGTGGAACTGATCCTACCGAGTCCCTTGGTTTGCTTAAGGAGACCCTTTTTGAAATCCTGGCCCCCGCTCAATCCGAGCCTCTTGAAACGATAATCCGGAGAGGGCCTCGGCCCTATGTCATTCTTGCCATCGGCGTCAATGGGGTTGGAAAGACGACAAGCGTGGCCAAGTTGGCGAGCCGGCTCAAGCAAGCAGGGATGACGCCCTTGTTGGTCGCGGCTGATACCTTTCGTGCTGCGGCGATTGAGCAATTGGAAATTTGGGGAAAAAAAATTGGAGTTGAGGTGATTAAACATCGACAGGGAGCCGACCCAACCGCCGTGGTTTTTGATGGGATTGCCGCGGCGAAGGCTAGGGGCGTCGATGTCGTGCTGATTGATACTGCCGGTCGACTCCACACGAAGGTGAACCTCATGGATGAACTGAAGAAGATGAAGCGGGTGCTGAACCGTGAACTCCCTGGGGCGCCGCATGAGATTTTGCTTACCCTGGATGGGACAGTTGGACAAAACGGCCTGGCTCAGGCTCGGCAGTTCCATGAAACGCTTGGGGTGACTGGCTTAGCATTGACCAAATTGGATGGCACCGCGAAGGGCGGCGTTCTGGTTGCCATTGCCGAGGATTTAAAAATTCCCGTCCGGCTGATTGGGGTGGGCGAGCAGGAAGAGGACCTGCAGGATTTCCGAGCACGGGAGTTTGTCGACGCTCTGTTTGGGGTGGAAGTCTGATGGTATGGGGTAGGGTGGTTCACGGGCTTTTAGCGTTCAGTTTCTGTGTTTCAATGATTCCCGCTGTCAGGGCGGCCGAGGTGACAATTCGTCACCACACCCTTGAGGTGGATATACATCCGGAGCAACATGAAATTTTTGCGCAAGATACGATCCGGCTGGAAGGTCATGTATCGAGCGGGTCCTCCCTCCATGTGTTGCTGAATCCGGCCCTTACTCTGGATCAGGTGCTGTGGGGATCTCGCCCCCTTTCCTTTCGGGAACCCCAGCGAGTTCCCCCGATGAGAAAGGCGGAATCCTTAAAAGGCAGGCCTCCGCGAATCATCGAAATCACTTTACCGGAAGGCATGAAACAGCCCGAGGCCGTGGAGCTGACCATGGTCTACCATGGTCAAATTAATGAACCACCCCGCCCCACCCCTGGGCTGCGTTTTGTCAGGCCCGACAAGACCAATGGGCATATCGGGCCGGAGGGTGTGTATTTGACTGCCGAGACGTTCTGGTATCCGGATATTCCGGGGTCCCTGGCAACGTATCATGTGAGGGTGAGAGTTCCTGAGGGATGGGAGGCCGTGACCCATGGCCGTGAGGTGGGTCGAATGTCGGAAGCTGGCAAGACCAGAACGGAATGGACGGTAAAGGCGAAGACCGAGGCGCTCACATTGGTGGCCAACCGGTTTGTGAAGAAGCAGCGGGATTGGGAAGGCATCGAAATTGCCTCCTTCCTTTTCCCAGAAGACGCGCATCTGGCTGATCAATACCTTGATGCCACGGTGGAGTATTTGAAAGTTTATACAAAACTGTTAGGACCTTACCCATTTCCGAAATTTGCGGTGGTGGAAAATTTTTTCCCGAGCGGGATTGGGCTTCCCTCTTTTACGCTTTTAGGGAGCCGAATCATCAAGCGGGGGTACACCCAACCGTATTCCCTCGGCCATGAAATTGTCCATTCTTGGTTTGGGAACTCTGTGTTGAACGACGTGGATCAGGGCAACTGGGTGGAAGGTCTCACAACTTATTTAGCCAATTATTATTATGAGGAATTATTTGGGGGAGGTGGAAAGGCGAGAGCTGAGCGCCGAAGGATGGTCTTCGAGTATAGCCTCTATGCCCCTCCTGAAAAAGATTACGCGCTCGTTGAGTTTCATCACAAAGAAAGCCGGTTGGATAATGCCGTTGGGTACCAAAAAGCCGCAATGGTCTTCCACATGCTCCGCCGAGAAATTGGTGATCAAGCCTTTTTCCGGGGGATTCGAACCTTGGTCGCCACCGGAACGGGGACCTATGTCCAGTGGAGTGTTCTGCAGCGGATTTTTGAAAATATTTCGGGACAGGACCTCCAATGGTTTTTTCGTCAATGGGTCGAGGAGCCGGGTGCCCCAAGTCTGAGGATCACTGGGCAAACCGTGCGGCAAGACCCCCAGTCACCGGAAGGGTTTTGGGTGCAGGTTCGTGTGGCACAGGAGGGCAAACCCTATCGAATGCGCGTCCTCGCGGCGATTGACCTTCCGGGAAAACGGGTACACCAAACTTCGATCGAACTTCGGGGGAAGGCCCAAACTATCTCAATTTGGGTGCCGGAACGCCCCACCCTGCTTACTCTTGACCCGGGGTTTGACGTATTACGCCGTCTCAGCCGAGACCAAATTCCACCGATGATGAACCTCTGGGTGACGGATTCACAACGATCGCTGGTTTTGCCCAAAGGTGGGTTGGGGCCAGGTCAGGCTTCTTTTGAACCCGTCCTTCATCGGGTTCGATCTCAGGGCACGAGTGTGGTTCACCGAACCGATGATTCTCTCAACCTGGGAAAAGAATCTATTCTGGTTTTGGGTGGGCCAGGGATGAATCGTCTGGCAAACTTAACCGCTGAGGGGTGCGGGGAGAAGGTCACCTTGGGAGAGGATCATTTTTCAATACAGGGGAAAAAATATACGGGGCCAGACAAGGCGGTTTTGGTGACGTGCCATCATCCCACTCATCCTGGCCATGTGAGAACCGTGTTTTACGGACTCTCCCCTTCGAGCGTGGCGAGGGTGGCCCGGTTGTTGTTTTTTTATGGATGGGATAGTTTTCTCGTGTTTCAAAATGGCAAGGTGATCGCAAGAGGCCTTTTCCCCCCGGGAAAAAATAATTTGGAAATAAGCCTTCAAGCGGCTTAAGAGGAAGACCATGCAGAAATCCCGTTTTCCTTGGAGGAACTTGTTGATGTCGAGGGTCGTAGTTTTTCTCTTCGCCCTCCTTTGCATGTTGGGGCCTGGACGTCTGTGGGCTGAAGACACCCGTTCTTCTGTTCATAAAACTGAAGGCCACCTGGCGAACATCCGCCAGCTCACCGTGGGTGGGAAGAGCGCAGAAGCCTACTTTTCCTTTGAAGGGGATAAGTTAATTTTTCAGTCCACCAAAGGGGAAGATGGCAAGACCATTCGCGCCTGCTATCAAATGTTTGTGATGGATCTAGATGGAAGCAACATCCATCGGGTCAGCACGGGTTTAGGAAGAGCCACCTGCGGATATTACTTTCCTGGTGGACGGCGTGTCCTCTTTTCCTCGACCCACCTCAGGAGTCCGAACTGTCCACCCAAGCTGAAAAAAAGCCACCGGTATCGGTGGGCCCTTGATGATTATGACATTTACTCAGTGAAGATTGATGGGCAGCACCTGCAACGGCTGACCACCACCCCAGGGTATGATGCTGAGGCCACGATTTCTCCTGATGGGAAAACGGTCGTGTTTACTTCGGTGCGGGATGGAGATCTTGATTTGTACACGATGAGGTTGGACGGGACAAAGTTCAAACGCCTGACCCATGAGGTTGGGTACGATGGCGGGGGATTTTTCTCCCCTGATAGCCGGCGGATTGTCTACCGGGCGTATCATCCTGACAGTCAGGAGGACATTCAGCGTTACCGGGACTTGTTAGGGCAAAATCTTGTGGAACCTTCAATCCTGGAAATTTTTATCATGAACGCCGATGGGTCCGACCGACAACAGGTTACGGCGAACGGAGCTTCCAACTTTGCACCCTTTTTTCACCCAGATGGCCGCCTGATTATCTTTTCCTCCAATCTGTCGAGTCGAGAGGGCTCTCAAGGGCGCCCTTCCTTTCACCTGTACTTAGTGAATGATGACGGAACAGGACTGGAGCAAATCACCTTCCAGGGCCACTTTAACAGCTTTCCCATGTTTTCCCCCGATGGAACCAAATTGGTTTGGGCCTCGGATCGGAATACGACCGGACCACGGGAATTCAACGTGTTTCTCGCTGATTGGGTGCCCTGACTCTTTTCAAAGGGGAATCACCGCCTTCAACGCCGGCCCATTCCAAGCGCCTTGCCTTCCCATTTATGATACTCCAGCGTGAGCTCTAACCCTGCATCCTCCCCAATTCCCTCTCGAAGCGAGAGTTGGTCCTTGGGGCATCCAACCCGATTGAAAACTTTCTTGGCTCTCCTCTTGGCCGTTATTATTTGCCTTATCGTGATCGGGGCCCTCTCCCAATTGGATTTTCACGTGATTCTCTTTGTCCGGTCGCTGCATCACCCTCTTCTTGAGCGGATCGGTAATGTCGGAAACCGCTTGGGACATGGGCTGACCTTAACATTGCTTTGCGGTGGGCTTTTCGCTGTGGGATATGTATGGAAAAAAAATTCCCTTCGTTGCACGGGGATTGATGGGGTGATCGCCCAAGCACTGGTGGGCCTTACCACCCAGGCACCCAAGCATTTGATTGGACGTCCACGGCCACGATTCACTCATCAGGATCCCTTTCAGTTTGGTCCTTCTTTTCAGAGCGGGTTGGATGGATTTCCCTCCGGTCACGCAGCTGGGGGGTTTGCAATGGCGGCTGTGCTCGCGAGGTATTTCCCAAGGGGGGCCTGGCTGTGGTATGGCGCGGCGTTGTTCGTGACGTTCAGCCGTGTGTTTCGCGGATCGCATTTTCCCACCGATGCCCTGGCAGGAGCGGTGTTAGGTTACCTGGTGGGGAATGTGTGTGCCCATCCGTTACGGGAGTGGCGGACGACCTTGGTACGAGCTGTGCCCGAGGGCCTGCCGCTCCTAGTCGGGAGCTTTGCCCTTGTGTGGATCGTCTTTCACCGTTCCTTGGGTGGGGGCTTAGAGATGGGCTTGGTCTGGGCAGGGTGGCTGACCCTCCTCTTGGGGATCGGCATGAGATTGCGCCTCCATTGGGAGAAATGGGAAAAACAAAGCCACATTGGGCTCTTGGAGGCCAACTTGCTGATTGGTCTAGGGCTCGCCCTTCACACCCACTCCCTGTTGGTTGTTGGCTTGGTACTTCTCACGGGGATCGCGTGGTGGCTACTCCACAAAGATACAAGAACGGGGTCGGAAACACGAGGTCTAGCCTGGGAGGCTTTGCTCGGAATTGGGGTCGTTGGCCTCTCCTTGGCCATTCACCAATTACAGGGCCTGATTCCCCTTCACTGAAGAGATTTCTAACATATTCAATCCTACTCCAATTCCTAGGTCTCCCCTCCTTGGGAGCTGTTCCTCACACTGCTTGTACTCCGACCCATTATCGAAGGAGGGACTCACTCGATAGGAGAGAAAATCCATATCGTTGCAACACCACCGGAAACTCCGAGACCGGACTAGGAAGGCGGGACCGCAGGCGGGATTGGAGGATAATCATGGTGCGATGGGAGGGATCGAGGTGGGGTTGGAATTTCTGGTCTTCACCTGGATTAATCTGGAAAATTTTGCGTTTGGCGTAAAACATCAATGAAGGTTGTTTTCGACCAAACTGAATGAGGCGATCATCTGGACCCAGATTCAGTCCGGCAATCTCGGCCAGTTCCTGTGGGGGAGCGATAAAGTACTTGTTGAATCGGGGAAGGGCAAGCAGGATGAGGATAAGCAAGACGGTAAGAGTCATGCCCCCCGCCACCCAAAACGCCGAAGCCCGATAATTCTCCGTGAGTCCTAGATACCGGATGACCATCACTCCCACGAGGACGGTCGCTCCGGCGATAATCGGGGTAAGTCCTGGGCCAACCTTGAGGGCTGCAGGAAATTCGAGCGCGATCTTGTCAATGAATGCCTCGTATACCGTGGGGAGGGAGGCTAGGGCTAATCCCAGCAGGTAGCCGAGAATGACTATGGTCGTCAAGGAGGGACGAAGGCCTGCGGGAGATGGCTCGTGAACGAAGCGAGACCACACTATAGCGGTCAGGATCGATGCTGCGGGAAACAGAGGAAAGAGGTAGTGAGGGAGTCGTGTTGCCGAAAGGCTGAAGAAAATAAACATCGCCAAAACCCATAATCCCGCAAACAATGCCAGTCCATTCTCACCGGATGGAGAGAGGACCCCTGAGCGGTAGGCACGCCAGTTTTTTAGTGAATCGTACAGGGCAAAAGGAAGGAAGCCACTCCATGGGAAAAACCCAAGGAACAGGATGGGGAAATAAAATAATACCGTCCCGCCATGCCCTTCCATCGGATTGGCAAATCGTCCCATGGTATTCGCCTGGGCGGCCGCTGCATAGTCGGCCCCATGAATGGCAAACATCGCCAAATACCACGGGGCCGCCACCAGCAAAAACACAACGAGGCCTGCCACAGGGAATCCCCTCCTCCAAAATTTTCCCCACTGCCTGGTCAGAGTGAGATAGGGGATGACTGCCAACAGAGGAATCACGATCCCCACGGGGCCTTTGGTCAGCATGGCGAGAGCCATTCCCAGATAAAACAACCAGAAAAACTGACGGTCCCTTCCTTCACCGCGGAGGCCAAGCCAAAAACTATAGGATGAGAGGGTGGTAAAGAACACCAACTCCGGGTCGGTGAGAACCATGCGGCAGGTGGCGACGAACTCAACATTGAGGAGCAACATCACGGCGCCAAAGAAGGCGACGCGTGTTCCCAAGAGTCGGGCTAGGAAGAAGTACTGAAGCAGAATCAGGCCAATTCCAAAGAGGGCACCCGGCAAGCGAGCCGCGAATTCATGAATCCCGAAAAGGGCATACGTTCCGCTGATGAGCCAGTAGACGAAAGCGGGTTTGGCATATCGGGGTTCGTAATTGAGCGTGGGGGAAATCCAGTCGCCTGTTTCCAACATTTCTCTGGCGGCTTCCGCATTGCTCCCTTCATCACGGTCGGTCAGGCCGAGATCCCCTAATCCTAGTAGCAGGACCAGGCCCGCCAGGGTCAGGAGGATGGCCAGATGAACTGGGGGTCTTGAAAGGGGTGGGAATGGCAACCGTGGTGAAGGGTCAGCCACTCGGGGCCTGTTTCCGGTTTCGGTGAATAAGGACGAGGTTTCGGAAATAGACGAAAGCGCCTAGACCTTGTCCGACAATGAAAACCGGATCCTTTCGGTGGATGGCATAGAAAAGGACGATTATGCCTCCCGCCAAACTCATGTACCAAAAAGCAGTGGGAATTCTGCTTTTGGCCTCACGTTCAGAGACGACCCACTGCAAAACCCACCGAGAGAAAAAAAGCCCTTGGCCCAAAAAACCGATGCCCAGCCATACGGCTTCAACCTGAGAGAGGTGCGCAAAGTAGGAGGTCACTTGGGACCAGAGAGCATCCATGTGCTTTAGCTAGACGGCATGGAGAGGTGGGTCTTTAAAGAGAGGTCGAGAAGATTACGGGTCTGGAGTAGGTAGAATAAACCGGAAAGGGGATCATGATCCGCGCTATTGCTGGTGGGGACCAAGGCCTCCGGTCTCTTTTTTTACCACTTTGTAGCGAAAGCACCGGCTTTGCATCCAGCGAACTGCCATGAGGTCATACAGTCCGGCGAATACACGGTTGCCGATTCCGTATTTGGATTGGCCGTGGGCTCGCGGAAAATGCTTGACCGGTGCTTCAATCACGGAAAATCCATACATTTGGGCAAGGGCTGGAAAGAATCGGTGCATTCCCTTAAACCATGGGATCCCCTCCAGCACCTCCCGCCGAAAGAGCTTGAGCGAACAGCCCGTATCAAGGATGCCGTCATGAATGACGGCGTTTCGGACCAGGTAGGCGATGTGTGACGAAATTTTTCGAAGGAGGTTGTCCAGCCGCTGCTGTCGATGTCCACACACCAAATCGTATTGGTTCATCAAGGGCAGGAGCTTAGGGATGTCGGCGGGATCGTATTGCAAATCTCCATCTATAGTGGCGAGCAACCGGCCTCGTGACTGGCGAAACCCCGCGTGAAATGCAGCCGTTTGGCCATGGTTCCGGTCCATGTGGAGCACCTGAATTTCCGGGTATTCCTGGGCAAGCCCATCCAAAATGGTCCCGCTTCCATCGGTGCTTCCGTCGTCGACGAACAGAATTTCAAAAGGAGTTTCCTGGGATTGTTCCAGGGTTCCCAACACTTTGATCAATTGGTTTGCGAGGGGTTGGATGTTATCCCGCTCATCTTTGATTGGAATCACGACTGAAAGCCAGGGAATGGGAGAAGGACTCATCACCACTAAGCTCCTTCCCTGGACTGGAACCTGTCAAAATGATCCATTGAGCATTTGGTCCGACTACGAAAAAGAATCATGTTGCACCGGTTGAAAGTTTCACGCCCGGGCGTTCGGGGGCGCATTTTACTGAATCCCTGGAAGATGGGTCAAACGGTTCGGACGGGAAAGAACAAGAGTAGAATGAAAATTCGGGAGTGAGAGGGAAAAGCCCGTGAAATGCAAGGCGTAAGTCGATGGATTGGCTGTTTCCCCTTACGCTTTTTGCCTCACCCCACACACTTCATCAACCTTGAGCCATCGTAAACCGCATCGTCCCCATGTGGGTCACGGGGTTGGCTTCGTACCCCACATAAATTTCGACCCGGTATTTCCCAGGCTTCCATCCAGCGGATGGTGGAAAAAGCTTAAGGTATCCACTTTCGTCCTCTAGGGCTAAATACACGGTATCCTCTTCAAACCATTGATCTGCGGGTAATCCATCCACTTGGTCTGGATAAAGGCGTCCGATGATTTGATAGGGGGCATAGTGCTTATGAACGCGGAACACGACGAACACAGCCAGCGCATCGGTCTGAAAACTCTCCGTGGGCCGAATGGCATAGTAGAGGTGCGCCCGCCTGAATTCGAGGTCTTCTTCAAACCCTTCGGCGAGGGTTACGTTGAGGAACAAGCCCTTTGGTGATTCATCCGCCGGCCCTGGAGAGTCAGGAACAAGGGTCTCCTGATAGGGCGCGGAATCAGACGTAGAATCCGGAGGGAGAACGGGGATGGAATCAAATTTTGAAAAACCATGTCGCATGTCTTTTGGGTCGAACGGCAATGGGTGATCTTCATTGGCGAGGACCCCTCCTGTGCCTAGACAGAACACCAGAAGGGTAAGTGCTAGAAGGGAGGTAAGTGAAGTAGGAAGCAGCCAAAGGTCCCTCTTGAAGAAAAGGATTTTCCTTATCTGGTGCCACCCGTTCAACATCCTGAGGACCTGTCGTGTAGAAAAGCGAGGCTCTTCGCGTAATCGTGTGGGTGATGTTTGGGTTTTCCCGTTCATCCCCCCTTTTCCAAAGTGGGGGACCAAAACGATAAAATCTCACCAATGCATTGTCCAGAACGAATGTTAGACAATGTGCCAGCCAATTCTACCCACTCCATTCCACGAAGACCCAAAAATAACTTAGACAAAATCGCGCCCAGATTTGGGTCGGATTTGGACGGAACGATTGAGAAAAATCCGAGGCATAGCACGGCTATGGTGAGGTTTTTTCGATTGAGGCGCGTTCACAGATGGCCCGAAGATGGGATGCGAGATGTCCAAGTTATTTTTGACAGGCCCTAAGCCATGTGAATATTGGGGGCGGCTCAGGCCGCTTCTAACCTGATGTATGTCCTGGCGGATGCGAATGAGCCGTCTGACGGTCTCATGTATTCGGCGTCGGTCGTCGAATCATTTTGTGGCGGGTTAGGCACGTCGCTGTTTTTGGCCTTTTTGATGAGCATCTGCAACAAATCCTTTGCCGCAGTTCAGTATGCGGTGTTGAGTGCGTGGTTTGGTCTTACGCGGGTGGTAGCCGGGAGTTTTTCTGGAATGGCCGCCGACCAATTCGGCTATACAACCTATGCCCGAACGTTTCGCCAACATTGGCCAAACGTTATTGCTCGTCGGTGTGCAGTAACTCCCGACAGCTAACCGTTCGTCCATCATCATACGGTACCGATTTCGCCATGAACTTTGTTCTGGCCTTTCCGGCCTTCGCCTTTCTTCCCTTTATCACACGATGGGTGCTTAATCCGTCTGAGAAGGAGGCCAGTGCCTGAAAAGGACCGGCAAATACCAGCTACTGGTTACCACCACGGAGAGAATGTGCTGCCTGACCGTCAGAGGGGAGAAAGAAAAGGACCCCTCCCTTTCAGCGAGCTAATCGGAATGGAACAGTGGGCCTTGAACTGTCTCCCGCTGGAAGGGCCATGAGCCTTTAACAGGGCTGTCCGTTAAAGACGCAGGGCTTATAACGGCTGGGATCAAAATCTATGTTTTCCATATAAACTAATTCGTTACCGTTGACCCCGTCCTGTTCAGGATCATTCCACATGGTGTGATTCCACCAATAAAATAGCGGGTATTGCTCAAGGTAGTACACGGGATTCCCGTAGGCGCTACGTTGATGGTTCTGCACATTGCGACCCACAACATAGTCGACTTCGCTGGTTCCTGCCAGGGAGTATAGAAACATCATCATTTGGGACTCATGATCGTAAATTTCTTCGAGCCGTGTTTCTTCGTCTGGTTCTACGGGAAGTTTTGGCTGAGCCCAACTTTCCGGAGATGAGAGCAACAAGGGTGTGAGTGCAGTAAGTAGTAAGGCAAGCCCGGTTTCCTTCATGGTGTGACCCTTCTGGCAAAAGTCAAGAAACTGGCGGTACCTTGATTTACCCATTCATTGTAAATCATATAAAACCTACCGGCAAATTTCGGGTCTCTCATCACGAGAGGAGTACCATGCGCAGTCCTCAGAAGACACACGGCAACTCTTTGCCATACCCTCGGTCTTGTTGTCTGATTGCATTCCTACTCTCTATAATACACACATGTACCAAAGAGAGTCTGACCCAGCATGAAAAAAGTGGTCTTCCATACGATTGGATGTCGCCTTAACCAAGCCGAAACGGCGGTCCTGGTGGACCGACTCAAGCGGGTGGGCTACGAAGCTGTCGAGTTTGGGCAGCCCACCGATGTCCTCGTATTAAACACCTGTTCAGTCACAGGAGAGGCCGAAGCGGATTGTCGGTATGCAATCAGGCGGACCCTGCGGCGATCCCCACATGCTTTTGTGGCTGTAACGGGATGCTATGCTCAAACAGGGGTGCAAGCCCTCCGCGGGATTCCAGGGGTCGATTTGATCTTGGGCAATCAATATAAGATGAAGTTGCCCGATTACCTTCCTTCCTTATCCTTCCAAGGGAAGCGGTCCGAACCGGTCCTGCTCCATTCACGGACAATTGACCGGGAGGACTTTGTTCAGGAGGGAGTTGGTGATTACGGTACGACACGCGCGAACTTAAAAATTCAGGACGGTTGTAATTTCATGTGCTCTTTCTGCTTGATCCCATTTGCTCGGGGCCGTGAACGGAGCCGGTGCCTGGACGATGTGCTTCGAGAGGGGTATGAACTGGTCGAACGAGGGCATAGAGAGTTGGTGTTGACCGGAGTGAACATTGGTCGGTTTGCAAACGGAGGGGTAGGGATTACCGAGCTTGTTCAGCGGCTGGAAGAGATTCCTGGGCTGGACCGGATCAGAATTTCCTCCATTGAGCCCACAACCATTCCCGAGGAGCTCCTTGACCTGATGGGCAGCTCCAAAAAACTCTGTCGCTTCTTACACGTCCCGTTGCAAAGCGGGGATGATGGGATTCTTCAGGCCATGAATCGCCGCTACACAGTTCGGGAGTATACGGATTGGGTTGAGCGGATGGTCACCCGGATCCCTGACCTTTGCGTGGGTACGGACCTCATGGTGGGATTTCCAGGAGAAGGGCCCCAGCAATTTGACAATACCTTTTCCGTGGCCAGGGATTTACCCTTTGCCTATTTCCACATCTTTAGTTATTCCCCACGGCCGGGGACCGCCGCGACTCGATTAGAGCAAAGAATCTCTCCGCCTATCATAAAGGCGAGAAATAGGAGGCTAGCCGAACTTTCCCGCACGAAGCGGTTGGGCTTCTACCAGCGGTTTGTTGATCGGCCCGTGTCGGTGTTGTTTGAGACCAAAGGGCCCGAGGACCTGTGGACCGGACTGACCGACAATTTCATTAGAGTTGGCGTCACAGCGCCACGAGATCTCACCAATCAAATTTGTCAGGCCAACATTACGGGTGTCATGGATGGATTGGCCATTGGTCAGTTGACGGCCCAACCTTCTCATCCCGCGGGAAAGAGGACTCTTCCAATGTTGGAGCGGCCATGAGTCTAGGGGTGGATTTTCCAAAGTGTTCGAAGGATTCCGTCAGGATTTAGGTTTTGGATAGAGGAGGATAATCCAATTGGCCTATCGAATCTTTCTCCAAACCTTCGGTTGCCAAATGAATGAGTACGACTCCGAACTGGTGCGCTCATTGCTGAAAGCCAGGGGGTTCGCGTTTACGGAAGACCAAGAGGAAGCGGATGTGATTTTGATGAACACCTGTGCAATTCGAGAACATGCACACAACCGCGTGTTTAGTCACCTTGCCAAGTTGAAAACCCTCAAGCGCCAACGGAACTTGGTGGTCGGCGTGTTAGGGTGCATGGCGCAGAACCTGAAGACTGAATTGACGGAAACCCAGCCCCTTGTCGATGTCTTGGTTGGGCCTGATGGCTACCGACGGTTGCCGGATCTGCTGATCAGCGCGATTGAACATCAGGCGAAAGGGTTGGCGGTGGATTTGTCAGAGTATGAAACGTACGAGCAAATCCTTCCAGACCGAGCGGCTGGGGTGAATGCCTGGATTGCGGTGATGCGAGGCTGTGATAATTTCTGCACCTTTTGCGTGGTGCCCTATACACGAGGACGGGAACGGTCCCGGAACCCAGAGGGGATCATTGAAGAGGCCCAAGAACTAGCCGGGAGGGGATATAAGCAAATCACCCTGTTGGGGCAGAATGTGAATTCCTACCAGTATGGGACGTGGGACTTCGCGAGGCTGATCACAGCCGTAGCGGATGTTCCGGGTATTCAACGAGTTCGATTTACCTCTCCACATCCCAAGGATTTTCCCCCTGCGTTGCTGGATGCGGTTGCCGGGCATCCTCATATTTGCCGGCAGATTCACCTCCCCGTTCAATCAGGGAATAATCGCGTCTTGGCTGGTATGGGGCGATGCTATACGCGCAAAGAATATGTGGGGTTGGTGGACAACATCCGACGGCGTGCGGATATTGCTCTGAGCACGGACATTATTAGCGGATTCTGCGGCGAAACGGAAAACGAATACATGGACACGTATGGCCTGGTGCAGGAAATTGAGTATCACTCGGCCTTTATTTTTAAATATTCCGAACGGAAAAACACCATCGCCGCGAGAAAGTACCCTGATGATGTCCCGGAGCCTGTGAAGTCGCAGAGAGTCACGCGGCTTGTTGAACTTCAAAAGACGATTTCCGTCCGGAAAAATATGGCCCTCCTTGGAGAGACGGTCCACGTGTTAGTCGAGGGAAATGCCAAAAAGTCTCGGGATCAATGGATGGGTCACACGGAGAGTAACGTGACGGTGGTCTGGGAAAAGAACCACACAGCCACGCAGCCCGGCGATTTCGTTTCCATTCAGGTAACCGACGCTACTGCCTCTACCCTGTATGGGACCCCTGTATCCCCATTCCCCTTGAAAGGTGTAGAAAAACGCAACTCCCTGGTTTCCAAGTGCTTAGGCCCTTAGGACGGCCTCAAAGAGACGGGGTCTATGACCCCCCCACCAATGTTGACCCCTCACATGATTTGGAAATAGGCATCCCCCCCCACAGCCTTTTTGCAAGAGCCTGCGAGAACTCCAAGCGGATCGACCAGAATTTCTCAAAGATAGGGGGCTTGGGAGGGGGGATAAAAACTCTTCAATAATCCTCTCAAATTCCAGTTCCTCTTAATTCCTTGAAAACTAAGGCCTTTTACAGGCCCCCGGACGCTCTTCTCGAGGAAGTGTCTCTGGTCGAGTTGCGTTCTTTGGTCATGGAACAGCGGAGTGCTCTTCTTAAGGGGTTAAAACCTATTCTTGTCCAAGATAAATTTGTGTCAATTCAATTTGGTCCGCATCCATTTACCGATTTTGATCTCCTAGTTAGATAGAGAAGTAGACCGGAGCGGCCATGTGTGGCCATCGAAAATTAATGTAGTGCGCCAGAAAAAGTGGCTAATGCTCCCTATCTCGGACGGTGATGGTCCGAGCCAGGGTTAGCTCCTCAAACTTAAGTCAGCCCAGTTTTACCCGATAAAGATATCATTGCTTTTTTAGGTGACCTGGTAAGGCGAACTGGCCAATTAAAACCTCAACGGTATTCTTACGCTTCTTTCCTTCGACCTGATAGGACCCCCTTATAAACTTATAAAGGAGAAACGTTTCAACAAATGAATTCCGAACTCCTTGACCGTATTAAAAATTGTAAAACCCTTCCGGCGGTTCCCGCTCTGCCGCTCCAGGTCCTTCAATTGTGTCGGAGGGAAGATGCGGATATTAAAAAATTGGGGGACCTTATCAGCAAGGATCCGACATTTGTGGCTAAAGCCCTGAATATTGCGAACTCCAGTTTTTATGGTGGCGCCAGACATGAGGTCACGACCGTGACCCAAGCCATTACTTTACTGGGCATGAATTCCATCGCGACCCTTGCGTTTTGTTTTTCTTTGTATCGTGACTTGCGTCGGCATGGAGGGAGTGGGTTCAATCATGCCCAATTCTGGCAACGATCCATTCTGGCTAGTGTTGCCGGTCGAACCTTGGGGGTGTGGTCCGGGGCAATCGAATGTGAAGAAATTTTCCTGGCCGCACTTTTGCAAGATATCGGTATCTTGGTGCTGAGTGAGACGCACGCTGAAACCTATGGCGACTTAATGGCAAAGTCTGAAGGCAGTCACGCTCGCCTCGAGGAACTTGAGCGGCAACAGATCGGAGCAGATCATACAGAGGTCGGAGCTTGGCTGGCAGAAAATTGGAAGTTACCGGAATTATTACAGTCCGCCATTCGAGGCAGTCACGACCCCACGCAGGTGAAGGTTCCAGATGAAGCCCAAAAGATGATCAGGTGTGTGGTCACCTCTGGACGGTTGGCTGATGTGTGGTGTGATCCGCAAACCGAACAGGCGACACACGAGGCCGCTAAGGCTGCCCAGGAATTTCTCCAGATGGATTCCAATGATCTCATTACGGTCCTGACAAAAATCTCGGACGGTTTCCTTGAAATGTCGACGCTTTTCCAGATGGACTTGGGGAATGCGAAAGAAATCCAATCGACCCTCGAGATCGCGACAAAGCACCTCCAATCATTGAGCCCCTCCGAACCTCCCCAACCGGCCTCTGTTTCATAAGAATCCTTTCTTCAGTTCTCCGGGCCAGCTAAAAAGAAAAGTCCTTCAGGTTTAAAGTTGGCCCACAGGATAGATCCCCAAAATATTTCCTCTCACCAACCCAGGACGCCCTGGCCTTGTGGATGTTTCCGATCAGGGTGCTTCTTTAACCTTAAGGTACTCTTTGTTTTTCCGGGATGACAAGGGCTGTTAGCGGTCTGGGAGGGCAAAGTTTGGCGGAGGGGAGCGTCAATTCAAAAGGAGAGGGAAAGAAGTCAACTAGGGCCGGGATTTTCTGCCGCAATGGCTTCCTCGATGGTGTCGTAACTGGGAATCAGTGTAGGCATCGAAGCCATATCCAGAATTAATCGAACCTCAGGCTGTGGGTGAACCAGGCTAATCTTTCCGCCATGCTGTTTGAATTTCTGGTGGGAGATGGCGAGAAGACCAAGCGCTGCACTATCCACTAAAGGAACACCCGCCAGATTCAAGATGAGATGAGGGGTGCCGGCCTCATAAGCCTGCTCAATGGCGCTTTTCACCTCTTGCTTAGCAGCGGCGTCAAATCGTCCGGAAAGATCTAGGACTATGGCACTGTTAATGGCGCGTGTTGTCACCGGCATGGCGCATTCCCCTGAGGTTTTTTAAGTTCTTTATCGGTTAATGGAAAAAGAAATTGAATGAGAGGGTGAGGCTCGAAGGGCAAGGAGCTAGGACCTTGTTGGGGTTTTCTCTCAAGCACCTCCATCTGCTAGGCCCCGGCCGTCAAAATTTTAACATGTCCTTTTGCCGAGCGTTCCTGTGGGATGACGTTTTTGAATTTTCATATTTGACGGTTTCCTGCTCTTTCGTTTTTCTCCACGTTGGATTTTTTAACAGGCCTGGAGATGGCCAAGGTCCGGCCCCTGCCTTCCCCGTGCGAAGGCCTGCATTGTTTTTCCCTGGGTTAACAACACGTTTGCCCTCATATTGTCGACCACGCGAAGACTCTTTTTGGCAGTGGCATTACTCTTGCTGCATATGCACGCAAGAGAAGAGGGCGGCCTCGAGGACGAAGCGCAGTCTTAAGTAAACTTTCAAAAAAGGAGGGTGTGTAAAATGAGTAACAGAAACTTCAAAGAAAAATTACAAACGATACGAAAGGGGACTATTCTCCCCGTTGTAACCGGCTTATGCCTTCTTATTGGAATCTCTAATGCCCATGCAATTAGCAATGGGGGATTTGAGGTAGGGACGTTTGGTTCTTGGGATACTATTGGTGTCACGAGCATTGAAACCGCAGCCCTGGGAACTGGACCAACGGAAGGCACCTATCAAGCCTTATTATTGAGAATCGCTTAATATAGTGACATCATCAAAGAGATCGGCTTGCTTCCAAAACGCACGAACCAGCCTCGGCCGACGCCGCATGCGCCGCAAGGCTTGCCGGGCATGGTGGCTTAATTCTCCCACTGTCTGGGGGCACAGGTTGGCCAACGCATGATGTTTCCAGTACCCCCACAGATATTCCACTGGGTTGAGTTCCGGCGCATAAGCCGGCAGAAACTCTACCTGCAGCCGTCCGTGTTGATCCTCCACAAACTCCTGCACCAATCGGCTTCGGTGGGCCCGGAGGCCATCCCAGATCACCAAGACCTTCCCGGAGAGATGGCGCAGCAGATGCGTGAGGAACTCCACCACCTGCGGACTGCGAATGGTGCTCGGAAACAGCCGAAAATAGAAGTTCCACCAGGTTACCCCTGCCATCGCCGAGAGCGTGTGCCAATTGAAGTGAAATTGCAGCACCGGGGTCTGCCCCCGCGGGGCCCACGTCCGCACGCGATGCGGCCGTTCGCTCAGCCCGCTTTCGTCGACGAAGACGATGGTTTGTCCCTGCTGTTGGGCTTTTTTTTAAGCGCGGGCCACCGCTGGCGTTTCCACTGGCGAATGGCACCTTCATCACGTTCCAGCGCTCGTCCTGTTGGCCGCTGGCAACTCCACCCAATCTGACGGAGCACCCGCCACACATGCCCCGGGTGGTAGTGGATGCCCCACTCCTGTGCAATGACTCGGGCGACCCGCGGCAAGGTCCATAAGTTGGTCGGAAACCCAAACGCATCCGGCCCGCGTTTGAGCAGTTGGCCAAGCCGTCGCAACTCCGCCGGCGCCAACTGGGGTTTCCGCCCGGCTCGCTTCGCCCGTTTGAGGCCGGCCCGCCCCTCGGTCCGCAGTTGTCGATGCCAGCGGTTGACGGACTGCCGATGGACGCCCACCTGGCGGGCGACTTCCGCTTCACTCAGGTCCTGGCGGAGCAACTGGGCAGCCCGCATGCGCCGCTGCTCCAAGGCCACAAAATCGCGTTTCACTCCGGCTGGATTTCCCATACCGGGCACTCTATCACAGCCACCTGAAAATGTCACTATATTTTACGATATTCAATAAGTAATGACGGTGGTAGTGCTAGCCAGAGTGCCCTAGAATCGTTTTTGGGCTTACCAAGTGGGGCCTTGGACACTTTGGTGACCACTCCTTCATCGAGCGGGGCGACAGAGGGTTCCGCCATCAAGCAGACTTTCTCAGGGACAGCGGGAGATATCCTCTCGTTTGATTGGAATTTCCTCACAGATGATGGCCCCCCCGGTGGTGAAAGCTCGACGTATAACGATTCCGCCTTTTACACCCTGAATGGTCAGGCATTTCTCCTGGCGGATACCTTGGGGGTATTCAGCCCCTCCTCCACCGGATACATAGCGGAAACAGGGTTCAGTTCGGTATCGATCACTTTGCCTGGAACAGGAATATATACCCTGGGCTTTGGGGTCGTGGACGTCGGAGATTTGGCCTTTGATTCTGCCCTGTTGGTGGACAATGTAGTTACGACAAATCCCGAGCCGTCTACGATGGTTCTCTTGGGGACGGGGCTGGCGGGTTTTTTAGCCTGGCGGTGGAAGAAGGATCCGAGTATGAAGGGGTGAGCCACCCTAAAAGTGCAAACCAGGAAACGAGCTCCGCACCCATCGGTGTGGGGCTCGTTTTTTTTAATTTGCCACACCCCTTTGACCTGTTGGACCCGTGTTGGAAAGGGAAGGAAAGCCGGTGCTCTTCGTTCTCAAGCTGCGGCTTGGGCCTCGTCCTCGGTCTGACAAATTTGAACCAGGCTGGGAAAATCGGCCCGCTCCAACTCTACTCGAACCTGAGGCTGAGGATTCACTATGCTGGTGCGTCCTCCCTTCCTTCTTAAGTGATGAGCGACCAGAAAGATCATTCCAAGGCCGAAACGGTCAACGGCTGGAACGTGGGTCAGATCCAAAATGATGTGCAAGGATTGAGCCTCTTTTTCTCGGTCAATGACTGTTTGGAACTCCCTCCTCGCTGAGTTGTCAAACTCCCCATACAGGACAACCACCCTGGTGTCCTTCACCATCCGTTCTGAGATGTGCATGCCCATTCCTCCTTTCTTTATGGAGACGAAGATGATGTGGTTAAAAACTCAAAGCACGGGCAGCTGCTTAATTTCATTATCTCCCAAAATCCTGTAGTGACAATCCCGCAAGAGAGGTAGGTGATAGACTGTAAACAGTTATGTTACAATATCCCCTATGACGAGCTTACAGAGCCTGCGCCTGAAGCGTGGCCTATCCCTGCGGGCCCTTGGGGTCATGGCGGGAGTGCATTCGGTCTCGCTGGTACGACTGGAAGCAGGAAAGTTTGATCCTCGTTTGAGCACCTTACGCAAGCTTGCTCGAGCTTTGAATGTATCTGTGTGCGATCTGATCCACGAGGATTCTCCGGCAAAAGGCGCACGCCAAAGGGGCCCCAAATGAAAAAACGGGGTTTGCCATGAATGTATTTGTTTTCCTGAAGAGAGGCCGACAAGGCACCTCCCATGCCGAATAGAACAAAGGAGCCAAAAATCCAACAACCAAGCGGGAGGGTGAAAAAATCTTCAGCCCGGGTTTCCCGGCCTACTTCCTTTTTAGTGGTGCGGCTCTGAAGATCAGAAACCGGTTGGACACTTGAGTTGACGGTTTCGCTGAAGGATAGGTATAAAGTCGGCTATTCCCAGAGGACCCATGTGTTTTTAGTTGGGGTTCAACTTGAAAAACTTGAACACCAAAATAACACGTGCCCACCCACACACAACACACCGACTCATCTAACCTGTTGAAGAAGCAGGCTGCGCGCCCGTAGCTCAATGGATAGAGCATCAGACTACGGATCTGGCGGTTGGGGGTTCGACTCCCTCCGGGCGCGCCAACATATCAAGCACTTGCGACGATTCGCTCCTTCCCTCCCCTAAGGCACTCCCAGTTTTACTCCCAGTTCCAATCCCAAGATGGCTCAAACTTCCTTGTTGAATGGCCTCCTTAATATGGCTAGGTGCGAGGTGTGCATACTTGAGAGTCGTCCGAATATCTCGGTGCCCCAAAATCTCCTTAACGGTGGGGAGGGGCACACCAGCCATGACCAAACGGGAAGCCGTGGTGTGCCGGAGGGTATGCCAGGAGGCATTGGCAATGCCCGCCTGCCGAAGTGCCGGTTCAAAGGCCCGGCGGAGAAATGCCCGGCTATCCATAGGGGAGAGGGGATTTCTAACTCCCGGAAAGACCCACGGTGATCGAAGAAAAGATTCCAGGGAACGAAGTATGCGGATCGCTTCTTCGGTAAGGGGGACGTGCCGTGTGCGACCGCCCTTGGGCAAGGGGATGGTCAGAGTGGTGGACTCGAAGGATATTTGCTCCCAGCGTAAATGGAATTGCTCGTTTTGCCGAAGTCCCGTTTCCACAGCAAGAGCCACTAATTTCCAATTCTCGGAATCCATCAGATTGTGAAGATGAATCAATTCTTTATCAGTGAAAAACCGAATTCGTTCCGCTTCAGGGAAGAATTTCACTCCGCTAACAGGATTCCGGCTTAACTTCTCATCGTCAACGGCCATCATGAGGACGTGCCGAAGAAAGGCAAAATAGCGATTGATGGTCGAGGGCTTTATCTTGCCCTTTGCCTTTAATCTGGCTTGTACCTGTCGGCAATCCTCAATAGTGATTTGTGTCAGGAGCCTCTTGCCCCATAAATGGGTCCAGAACCGGCCATACCGTCGCTCGTTACCAATGCCGATGTTGGTAGATCCCTCCAGGTAGCGGTTGGTCCATGCCTGTAAGGTGATGTCTTTGGGTTTATTGAATTTCTCTGGAAAGTATTTCCCTTCTCGAATCTCGGCTTTAAGCCTCCCATAGAGCACCTTCGCCTGAGTCTTATTCTCCGCCCGATACCATTTTTCCCTACCATTCACGAAGAGCCGCACCCACCATTTTCCTTCCTTAAAAAGGATCCCTCGGTCTTTGCCCCCTTTCCGTGCCATTAGCGAGTTCCTTTTTGGGGTACTTTCTTTTTGGGTTTCTGGCGTTTGGTTTGGGAATTCTTCATTGCCTTTAATCGGTAATACTCCCGCGAGGTGACCCGGCTTTGGCAGCGAACGCTACAATAGACCTGACTGATTTTCTCGGCCAAGAAAAGTGTAGAACATGCTGGGCACTTGTTCACCATGCCACCGCAGGTCTGAAGGGCCTGAACCACTTTAAATATCATCTGGTCCACGAAGTTGGGGTCCGCCGCAGGAGGAGAGGTAGAGGTGCCCGCCACATTGGTCATCCAGGGGTTGTTGACAGTCTCTCGGGGGGAATCCTTCCGATTAACCCAAAATTTAATTGATAAAGGCCCCACCTCGGCAAACGAATTGTATACCAGTACTCTAAAGCATTCGCCCAACGTAGACACAAAATGCCGAGTTTGAGGTTTATTTGGCAGAGTAATAGAGAGGTTCTTCTGTGTGAACTTTGCCAGAGCCGCATTTAGGGAATCGCTCCAGTGTTCAGGGGAACGTTGGGTAACTTCCCAAAGAAACCCTATCTCGTAACCGAGTGCCAACCAGTCGTCAGTACTCAATTTTGTGTTCCACAGTAGGCCCCAGGGCGGATCAGGCGAAATGGGATACTCAGATTTTTTCACCCAACTAAGAGCCCATTGAACAAGGCCCTTGGGTGTTGGCCCGAACCGATAGAATTCCTTTAGGGGGCCTGACTGGGTCAAATGGAACGGCTTCTGGCTCCATCTAGAGATGTGCGTGGACGATTTTTGAGATTGTCTAGTTGGCATGGACGGTCAATTTTTCCCTCTGCCTATTGGGAGTTGGAATAAATCCAAAGAGAGCCACCAGGAATTTTGTTGAAAACCAATGTTATCAGTGCTTAAAACGATGATCCAATCATAGTATAGTAATGGATTATCTGGTATTCATGTTTTTTGTCAAGAACTCGGCATCGCCCAGTTGCCCTGGATTAAAGAAAAGGAGGAGCAGATGATAAATTTAGCGACGATCTTTGAAACGGCCCAAACATTGGCGATGAAAGAATCGACAATTCGGAAATGGATCCATCAAAAGCGCATACCCTACGTGCGAGTTGGAGCAAGGGCCGTGCGCGTACCCTGGGCCTGGATTGAGGAACAGATACGGCGGGGCTATTCCCAGCCCATCTTATCCCAGGGGCATAAAGGGGGAATGGAATCCCATGGAGATCGACCGGGAAGCGATTAGAACCCT
>JACZVJ010000097.1 GCA_022572725.1 Nitrospinota bacterium
GGAGGGGCCGATTCCGGCGCTTTCAGGCGGATTTCAGCCGGCCCCCGGCGTTCTTCAGGCGTCCGTCGGGCGGCGGTATTTGTCCAGCGCCATCTTGATCAACGGTAGGACGAAGAACGCGATGGCGGCCACCGTCCTCTACGGAACCGGCGCCTCCGCCTACGACTACGACCATACCATCTACGGGAAAACGGGGACTTGCAGAGAAAGGCGGGTCCGCCTGGGGTGGTTCGTCTCCCATGCGGATTCGCAAAAGCCGAAGTACGTGGTCATCGTCCTGCTCCGCGGTGGCCGGTCGGTTTACGGTTCGAGCGCCGCACGAATCGCCGGACACGTTTACCGCAGCCTGAACCATGACCAAAGCATTATCCCTCCCCTGGCCGGGCTAACCCTTCCAGGTGCTCCGGCTTGCTCAGTCTTCTCCCACCCCTAGTCTCCAAGTACGTGAGAAACACAATGGTTTATACCCACGTCTTGAACCAGGGTGGGCAAGGTATCAGCATGCCTGCGGATCGTCTCTGACAACAATGTGCGAACTGGGATATACTGATGTTGATATCACGGTGGGCTGGCTCTTTTTTGGATTGCCAAGGTCGACGTGTTACCCTGCAGAGGTAGGCCGCAGGATACATACCAGTTGGGCAGACCAATGGATCTTCTGAGGAGGTGAAAATTTATGATTACCCTTCATGAGCGTTTTGTAATAGATGAAGACGGAAAACGAACGGCGATTTTGGTTGATATCGAGGAATACAACAAGTTGTTGGAAGAACTTGAAGAATTAGAATCCATTAGGGCTTTTGACGCGGCTAAATCGTCGGGTGACGAAGCAAATCCTTTTGACCAAGCCGTTGCAGAAATAGAAAAACAGCGATAGTGCCCTACACAATTGTCATTTTACGCCGTGCTCAGAAGGAGTTGCGGGAAAAGAATCCTTCACCGGAAAGCCCAGGCTTTTCCCGGGGATGACTAGCAGTGCGAAGGCCAAGGGGGCGTGTCCTGGCTGGATTTTCCAGAGCAGGCGCAGACCCTTCCTGAACGTGACTGCCCCGCTCACGGATCGAGGCTCAATTGGCGACGGTGCACAATGAGGGGGACAGGTAAAAAGGGGCCATTTTTTGTCCTAAATCCAGGGATTGAAACGATGGCCTTCGGCTCTTTGAAAAATTAAGAATGTCCTTTTTTTCGTTCCCAAGAAACTACGATCTTTGATGCTCAGACCGCGCGAGGAGGCTCATCGATGAGGATGCATAAAGGGTGGAGCTTCAAAGCGCGAGCAATTGTTGATCGCCGCTGAGTCCTAACGCACGCTGCACGCGGACCACTGGGCTGCTGCGCGGGTCAGTTTCTTCGCCGCGCTGGGCAGCCGTGGGCGTGGACATCCAACGAAGCCACGCGTGGTTCGAAGGGAAACCCAATTCGGTGTTATAGTGCGTACGTGACGTATGAGTGGGACCCAGCCAAGGCTGCCTCGAACCTACGCAAACATGGCGTCTCTTTTGCAGAGGGGGCGTCAGTCTTCCTCGACCCCTTAGCGGTCACGTTCGATGATCCGGACCATTCGGACGAGGAAGATCGCGAAATCACCATTGGCGTCTCAAGCGAGCAACGTGTTCTTTTCGTGTCAAATTGCGCACGCGGAGACCGAATCCGGATCATCAGCGCGCGAAAAGCTACCCGGAGGGAGAGAAAACAGTATGCGGAAACCATCGACACAGGTAATTAGTGACGAGCTTCGCCCTGAATACGACTTGTCGCAACTCAAAGGGGGAATACGCGGGAAGTACTACCAGCAGGCCAAGGTAGGAACGAACCTCGTTTTGCTCGAGCCGGATCTTGCACAGGCATTTCCTGATAATGAGTCCGTCAATCGCGCGCTGCGGCTGTTGCTCACTGCCGCGAAGGCTGCGAAGACCGGTTCCCGCAGACATGGTGCTAAGCCTAACAAAGGGCTGAAGCGGGCCGGCGAACCGCGTCGCTGAACTGAAGGAGGCGGTACACATGCCTGTTGCGCCATGCGAAACCGGGTTGGCCAAGCGCCGCCAGCCGCTGAGCCCTGGCGTTATGAGGCCTCCTTCTGTCAAGAGGGAAAATAATCCCTCACCGGAAAGCCCAGGCTTTTCCCGGGGAAGACCAGCGGCGCCAAGGCCAAGGGGGCGTGTCCTGGCTTGATTTTCCAGAGCAGGCGCAGACCCTTCCTGGACGTGATTGCCCCACTCACGGATCGAGGCTCAATTGGCGACGGTGAAAATGGGGGGACAGGTAAAAAGGGGCTATTTTTTCGTCCTAAATCCAGGGATTGAAACGATGACCTTCGGCTCTATGAAAAATTAAGAATGTCCCCTTTTTCCCCTCTCCTACTTAATAGTTAGCGCCCTTACGGCGCTACGCGCCCGGACGACGGGAAAGTAACTTGCGAACTTACTTAGGAGGTAGTGTCAAGAAATGCCGTGTGCATGACTGATCTGGAAAGAATTGCCGTAACCGCTGCCTTCACTATTTTCGGAGGTGTCATCGTCTACGCCGTCGGATAGATTCTGTCCAAGTTCTTTATTGAACCACTCCACGAGCTTCGCAAGGCAGTTGGCGAAGTCCGTTTCAATTTGGCATTCCACGCACCCACGATTCACACCCCGATTGGCCGCTCAAAGGAGACCTCAGATAAGGCGCGAGAGGCTCTGATGCAAAGCTCCTGCGAACTGATCGCTGATCTTCACGCGGTTCCGGTTTATGCCGTAACGCGGCTATTGGCGTTTGGTGCTCTTCCGTGCAGGAAGGCAATTGAGGATGCGGCCGTACAACTCCGAAAGTTATCCACCTATGTTCACGAAACTGGCGAAAAAGCCAATTCCTCGCTCGACGTAATACGAAAGCGTGTAGAGCAAATCGAGAAGCTCTTGGGGCTCAAACCGCTTAAGTGAAATGAATGAGACGTAATAACATGCCCACACGGACACGAGGCAAGCGTCGCGCCAGGGACAACCGTTCGCGGCGCGCGCTAGTGAGCGATAACGTTAGCTGGACTCATTTGAACGATAAAAACGAGCGGATTCCGGCTCCACCGGTATCCGCATTGAGCTGCCCCCATTCTTTGGCCACTTGGAATGTTAGGTTTTCCGGGTGATGGACTCCTCACGACACCGCAATGGTTCCAAATCCCCCGACCCATACGTCGCATTCATGGGAGATCGTCGCTCCTGAGCCAAATGTGGGCGTTGACTTTTCCTGTCACGGGGCTCCCACGCGGTCCCACGAGCTGAATGGCCCCAATACACGGTCGCCGGCGTTTGATAGCCCAGCGCACTGTGGGGCCGGTCATGATTATACTGCCAGCGCCAATCTTCGATGACCACCTGAGCTTCCGTCAAGCTGTGAAAGCGCTCGGCATCTAAACATTCTCGCCGAAAGGTCCCATTGAAACTTTCATTGCTGCCATTCTGCCAGGGCTTGCCCGGGGTAATCCGACACGGGCTGATGCCTTGCTCCTTCAAAAACGTGGTCAGGTTCTGGGCCACCAGCTCAGGCCCGTTATCACTCCGTACGTACCGAGGGCGTCCGTAGAGCACCAGCAGGCGTTTCAAGACCTCGATGACTCGCTGATGCGACAAGGCACGATCCACTTCAATAGCCAAACACAACCGCGTGGCCTCATCCTTCACGGTCAAGCACCGGAAAGGCTCACCGGAACTGGTGACATCATGGACAAAATCCCAACTCCACACGTCATTCTTATGTTTGGCCGTAGGCTGGAGGGTGGTGCCAGTCACGACTTTCTTGCGAGGCTTCCGGATGGGGACCTGTAAGCCCTGTTGGCGCCACACCCGGTGAATCCGTTTGAGATTCATGCGCCAGCCCCGCTGCCGAAGAAAGCTTCCGGCTAACCGATAGCCCCACTGGGGATAGCGCTTCGCCACCCCCCGCAGGGCCTTCGCCAGTCGCGCATCTCGCTTCGGCCCCTTGGCCTCATACCCCATCCCGGAGCGGGCGGTCGTGCAGAGCCAAGCGGCCCGACGTGCACTGAGCCCACGAGCGCAGATCGTGTGGGCGACCTGCCGTCGTGCTCGTGGGCTTACCACTTTTTTGCGTGGAGTTCTTTCATCACCTCCACCTCCACGTCTCGCTCGGCCAAGACTTTTTTCAACCTGGCATTCTCCTGCCGCAACTGGCGCAACGCCCGCACATCGGCCACCTCCATCTGCCCAAACTGCCGCTTCCATCGATAGATCGATTGTTCCGAGATGCCATGTTGCCGAGCCGCTGTTTCGATGGTGGTGGACTCCGCTTCCCGCAAAATCCTGACAATTTGTTCTTCCGAAAACCGTTTCTTCTTCATACAGGTCCTCCTCAGGTTGAGGAAAACCTAACATATTCAATGGTCCAATTTTCGGGGGGCACTCCAGCATGTCCAGCGTTGGGAATAATTTCAAGACGGGAGTGAGGGATCTTCTCGGCCATGAATTTGGCCTCGGAGGGAGGTGTCGCGATATCATCTTGCCCCACGACGACCAAGGTGGGACAGGTCATGTCCTTCAATAGGGAAGTGGAGTCCGGTCGTTCAGCCATGGCCATGAGGTCACCGACGATTCCGGATATCTGATTTCGCATAATGATTCCCCGGAGCGTATCTACCAAATCCGGTCGCTTTTCCAATGAAGCTTGGCTGAGCAGTTTCGGCAGCATCAAATCCGCGATGGCCTTGGTGCCTTTGGTGTAAGCGGTTTGGGCCATGGCAAATCGACCTGCCTTCCCTTCTTCCGTATCTGCCTGGGCTCGCGTGTCGGCCAAGACCAAGGCTTTCACCCGCTCCGGGTATTTGCGGTAAAGAGCAAACAACGTATACCCGCCCATGGAGAGGCCAACAAAGGTTGCTTGAGAGATGGTGAGATGATCGAGAAGGGCTTTGACGTCATCGGCAAATTGCTCCAGGGTATAGTGCCACATGGGGGCATCAGATTCCCCATGACCTCGGAGATCCACGGTAATGATTCGATGGTGCGTAGCCAGGGCTTGCACCTGAGGTTCCCACATGGCCCTGTTCAAGGGAAAGGCATGAATCAGGACCAACGGGGCCCCCTGGCCTTGATCAGAATACGCGAGATCAATACCGTTGATATGTACTTTCATAACGGCCTCCAGCCTCTGACTTTCTCAAAACTTGGAATCCCTGGATCCATTCTTTACAATCGGGGCGCTTTTACAGTGGAATAAGGCAGCGATAGGCTTAATTGCAGGAGCATAGGATCTTGTTATAGCATAGGTTGAAAATTTTGTAGCCTCAAGGGAATCTCCACTGTCATCATGTCTGTGAGCGACACCCTCCAACCCGATCTTTTCCCTTCCCCTAAAGAAACCACCGTGAGTGAAGCGCCTTTGGCCGAGCGGCTGCGGCCTCAAGAATTTTCGGAATTCGTGGGACAGGACAGCATTCTTGGGGAACACCAGCCACTCCGAAGAGCCATTGAGGCCGACCAAATCCCCTCTTTGATTTTATGGGGCCCACCGGGTTCGGGGAAGACGACCTTAGCCGGAATCATTGCTCGGAAAACCCAAGCCGCTTTTTGCCAATTTTCCGCGGTGGCCAGTGGAATCCCGGAGTTCCGATCGGTCATCAAGACCGCGAGGCTACGTCGTCACCTTTCGGGTCAACCCACCATTTTGTTTGTTGATGAAATCCACCGGTTTAACAAAGCCCAACAGGATGCCTTTCTGCCTTATGTGGAGCATGGGGAGATTACGCTCATCGGAGCGACGACTCAAAATCCATCATTTGAAGTCATCGCGCCTTTGCTCTCCCGTGCGATGGTGATCGTCCTTCAACCCCTTGATGACACCGCCATGGGCCGAATCATTGACCGCGCCTTATCCGATTCGGAACGTGGGTTGGGAAAGTTTGGGATAACCTTGACGCCAAAGGCCCGTACCTTTCTCGTTCAATTTGGAAATAGCGATGCCCGCGTCGCCTTAACAGCGCTGGAGTATGCTGTGAACCAAATTGCGGCTGAAGAGGAAGGTCTCAAGGTGATTGACCGGAAACATCTTGAGAGGATCCTTCCACACAAAGCCCTTCGATACGACAAAGACGGCGAGGAGCACTATAACCTGATTTCTGCTTATATCAAGAGCCTCAGGGACTCGGATGCCAATGGGGCTTTGTATTGGTTGGCAAGAATGCTAAAGGGTGGGGAAGATCCCAAATTCATTGCGAGGCGGATGGTCATCTTCGCCTCGGAGGATATTGGAAATGCGAACCCTCTCGCGGTGGTCGTCGCCACGGCGGTATTTCATGCTGTGGAGGTCGTAGGGCTTCCAGAGGCCCAGATCAACCTTGCCCATGGCACCACCTTCCTCGCCTCGTGTCCGAAGAGTAATGCTTCCTATGTGGGGCTTCTCGAAGCTATGGGCGATGCCACTACGATGGGAAACCTGGCGGTCCCCTTACACTTGCGCAATGCCGTCACCTCGTTGATGAAAGATCTGGGGTATGGGAAAGGCTACCGCTACGTGCATACTGATCCGAAGGCCCAGCTTGACCAAGGCCATCTTCCAGACGAATTGCAAGGCAGAATATATTACCGGCCTGACGGATCTGATCAAGGGGAGCCCAAAAGGAAGGAAAAGAAGGCAGAGCCCCAACAGAAAAAGAAAGCCAAAGAAAGGGTCACGGCAAAACCATTACAGCCTTCTGTTTCAGCTCCTCCAGGCGGGTAGACAGCTCAGACCACCGATTGGTCAGAATGTCCAACTCCTTTTTCCATTCCCCCTGCTCCTGGTAAAGAGTGTTCCATCGGGAAAAATCCTGGTACAGCCCTGGGTCACCCAGTTCGACAGTTCGTGTGTGAATTCGGGCTTCCAGTTCAGCTATCTCCCCTTCGGCTCGGGCGACTTGCTTTTCCATGCGCGCAATTGATTTAGACAAGTCCCTCCGTACGTTCTTGCTCGGTGGCGGGGATGCAAGTTGTACATCTGACTTGGTGTCCTTTTTCTTTTGACCCCGACCTGGGCCGGCTTTCGCGGCTTCTTCTTTAATGGACTCCAATTCTTGTGTGCGCTTCCACAAGTAATACTCGTAATCCCCGAAGTAGTCGCGTGCCTGACCGCCTTCGATTTCCACCACCCGGGTAGCGATCCGGCTGAGAAAGGTTGGATCGTGTGAGATGAAAACCATGGTTCCCGGGAAATTCGTCAGCGCATCGGTCAAGACATCGACGGAGGTGGGATCTAAGTGATTGGTGGGCTCGTCGAGCAACAAGGTATTGGCTGGTTCCACGAGCATGCGGGCCAGCGCCACCCGGTTTCGCTCGCCGCCGCTTAATGCTTTGATCGGTTTTTTTTGATCCGGGCCGGAAAATAAAAAAGTGCCGGCGAGTCCTCGTAAAAAATTCGTTTCGGCCTGTGGGGCAGCTTCCGCGAGCGAGTCGAGAATGGTGTGCTCGGGATTGAGGATGTCCGCTTGGTGTTGGGCAAAGTAATGCAGGGTGACCCCGTGGCCTTCAATTCGGGTTCCTTCCTCATGCTCTAGAACGCCGGCCAGGAGTTTCAACAACGTACTTTTCCCCGCGCCGTTTTCCCCGGTCAAGGCCACTCGTTGACCCCGCTCGACGGCAAAGTTCAGTGATTCGTACACGACATTGGACCCATACCGTTTGGTGACTTCCTGGAGTTCAAGGACCCGTTTTCCGCTGGGTGTGGGTTCGGGGAATCTGAACCGGATCCGTTTGACGTCTCGCTTGGTTTCGATGAGTTTAACCTTTTCCAGTTGTTTGATCCGCGACTGGACCTGCCGGGCTTTATTCGCCTGGTACCGGAAACGGTCGACGAACTTCTGCACCCGTGCCACCTCTTTCTCCTGACGCTGAGCGGCCGAGGCTTGCTGGGCATCTCGTTGGGTGCGCAATTTTTTAAACTGGCCGTAGTTTCCGCGATATTCCTGGATCTGGTGATCACGAATTTCCCAAATATGGGTGGCCAACCGATCCAGAAAACCCGTGTCGTGGCTGATCACCAGCATGGTCATTTTTGAAGACAAAAGAAATGCTTCCAACCAGGCTTGCGTTGGTTTGTCCAGGTGGTTGGTGGGCTCATCAAGCATCAACACATCGGGGTTGGAAAGGAGGAGATGGCCAAGAGCGATTCGCATGCGGTAGCCGCCTGAGAAGGTCTCGAGTGTGCGGTGCCAGTCAAGGTCGCTGAAGCCCAGACCCGAAAGAATACGTTTGGCTTCATACTCCGGATATTGATCTCGATGCACCGCGTGGAGGGCCGACTCATCAGGGGGAAACTGGAGTTCCTGGGACAGGTATCCAATTCGTAACCAGGGCCGTTGGCGAATGATTCCTTCATCAGGGGAATCCTCACCGATGATCAGGCGCATCAAAGTGGTCTTCCCGGTTCCGTTGCGGCCGACCAGCCCCACGCGCGTGTCCGGCCGGAGATGCGCGGACGCCTGGGAAAAGAGTTGTTTCGTGGGATAGCGCTTGGTTATGTCCTCAATATGCACCATGGCCTGTGAGCAGGTAGGGACCCGAACCTCCTGAAATCGTGAAATTTGGGAGATTAGCGAATGAGAGGATACGGCCGGAAGTTAGGGAAGGAACATCCCCAGAAACCTCGGACAGGTGAAAAAAAATTGGTGGAGCTGGCCGGGATTGAACCGGCGACCTCGTGAATGCCATTCACGCGCGCTCCCAACTGCGCCACAGCCCCACTCAAATGGAAAAAGTCTGTGTTGGTGTTGTCGGAGAATGTCCGAACAGGCTTAAGAGTTTTGATGCTAACATGGCACTCCCCAGCGGTCAAGAATTCGTCGGGAGGAGAAGCCGCTATAATATTCAGTAGCATGTGCGGAGTAAGCTTTGGTAGAAGTGTGACGCGAATAGGGGCTACCTCGTGGTGTAGGAAAGGACTTGGAAATTCATGTGGCAAAGGATTGTAAGGCATGGGTGAGGTACGGGTAAGGTTTGCGCCTAGTCCGACGGGATACCTCCACATCGGCGGGGTGCGAACAGCGCTGTTCAACTGGCTCTTTGCTCGCCATGAGGGCGGCAAATTCATTTTGCGAATTGAGGATACCGATCGAGATCGATCCACCGACGAAGCGATTGACATGATTGTGAAGGGCCTGCGATGGACCGGAATCGACTGGGATGAAGGGCCCTTTCGCCAGACTGACCGATTGGAACTCTATCGGCAGAAGGCCAGGGAATTGATGGACCGGGGTCAGGCCTATTGGTGTATCTGCACGCCAGAGGAACTCGAAGCCCGGCGCAAAGAGGCTCAGGCCCAAGGTGGAGCGGTGAAATACGATGGGCGGTGTCGAGAACGGAGTATAACTTCGCCGACCCAGCCGGCTGCCCTTCGCTTCAAGTCCCCGCAAGAAGGTGAAACAGTCATCGATGATCTCATCAAAGGACCGATTCGATTTGACAATTCCGTTCTGGATGACTTGATCATTCTCCGATCCAATGGATACCCCACCTACAATTTTTCTGTGGTCATTGATGACGCCTTGATGGGAATCACCCATGTGATCCGCGGAGACGACCATGTCAACAATACGCCCAGGCAAGTGCCCATGTTTGAGGCTTTGGGCTATGACGTGCCGAGGTTTGCCCATTTGCCAATGATTTTAGGGGCGGACAAGGCCCGACTCTCCAAGCGACATGGGGCCACCTCCGTTCTGGCTTACCAGGAGATGGGCTACCTTCCCGAGGGGCTGGTCAACTACCTCGTGCGTTTGGGCTGGTCATACGGGGACCAGGAAATTTTTTCAATATCCGAGTTGGTCGAGAAATTCACCTTTGATCATGTGCAGAAATCAGCGGCCTTGTTTGATCCCGAGAAGCTCCTCTGGATGAATGCAGAATACATGAAACACACTGACCCGAAACGGGTGGCTGAACTGCTGATGCCATTTCTTGAAAAGCAGGGGTACGATCCAACCGGACCGGTTCACCCCAACGGTGGAGTGGAAGCGTTGATTCCCCCGCTGCGTGAGCGGGCCCGCACCCTGGTGGAGATGGTGGATTGGGCTCTTCCTTACGTCACGGACTCAGTCTCGATGGATGAGGCTGCAGCGAAAAAGTTTCTGACGCCAGAAATCGCACCGAGTCTTCAGAAATTTGCCGACCGGGTGAAGGGAGTTGAGCCCTTTTCCCAAGAAACACTGGAGCTGGTGTTTCACGCGGTGCTGGAGGAAGACGGCCTCAAGATGGGAAAACTCGCCCAACCGCTCCGCGTGGCCTTGACGGGACGGACGGCGAGTCCGGGGATTTACGACGTCATGGAATTGCTGGGAAAAGTTCGTACCCTTCAGCGGATTGACCGAGCCCTGAAACGGATTGGCTCGGCGCCAACGAATTCATAAAACACCTTTTTTGCCAAATCTGCCAGAAAGCCTCACCAGGAAGGGCGGATTTTCTTACCATTTTCCTGCCCCCTGTAAGGAGGCAAGGAAAATGGTGAGGGGAGTTCACAAATAGAGGCTCCATTTTGCGGTGATCATTTGCCTCTTCGACAGGAAACTTGGGGTTATCCAGGCAAAAAAGTGATTCCCTTGACTCAATGAAGGGGCTTCATTAAGCTGCTTTTAGGCTTGGGGGATCGTCTAGCGGTAGGACGTCAGACTCTGGATCTGACTGCCCAGGTTCGATTCCTGGTCCCCCAGCCAATCTCTTTCCTCCATCCTTTCCACCACTTCTGACCCACTCACTTCACCGGCTGAAGCACCCTGAGGGGCGCCAGTCACGGTTCTAGTCACGGTTGCGACTAAACTCCCCCGGTTGATGGCGGTCTGGAGAAAGTCTGGCGTGAGGTGGGCATACCGTTCGGTGGTTTGGATGTCACGATGGCCGAGAATCTCCTTGATTGCATAGAGGTCCACGCCTGCTCTGACCAATCGTGAGGCCAGCGTATGGCGGAGGGTATGCCACGACGCATTCCGAATGCCCGCTCGCCGGAGGGCCGGGAGGAAGTGTTTGTTCACAAACGTCTGGGCATTTCTTGGCTTTCTGGGGTCTTTGGGGCTGGGAAACACGTAGGCGGAATGC
>JACZVJ010000199.1 GCA_022572725.1 Nitrospinota bacterium
CCGAAAAAATGGCCGCGCTGGAAGAGGCAGGGGTTCGGGTCGTCCGAAATCCAGCGGAAATCGGCGAGACGGTCAAGAAGACGTTGGGTGCCTAATAATAGCCCACTTGGTAACCCCCCTCTGACCTTTCCCTTCGCAATTAAAGGAAAACCTGTACAGCTTTGCGCCGCATCAGCGGGCACTTCCCTGGCCACGAACTGGCAAAGTGCCGGCCTGTCCCCTTCCACTCTTTTTTGGTTAGCGGAATGTAGTAGGATGTGGTATCCTACTTTATGTAATATTAAGTGGAGGATATTTTTATGAAGGAAAAGCTTTCTGTTACGGTAGAACAATCCCTCGTACAATTTCTTGATTCACTACCAGGCCAATCACGCTCAGAGAAATTGGAAAAAGTTCTTCGTCGGTTTAAGGAAGTGTCGGAGGATTTAGATCTACGCCATGCTCTTTCACGACAATGTCCATCAGCCAACGACCGTGAGGAACATGAGGCATGGGTCAGAACCATGGAGCATGATCAATGGAGCGAATCAGCAGGGGCGATATCTGGACGGTTGAACTCATAAATCACCCCAAACCAAGGCCTGCTCTCATTATCAGTATTAATCCTGTCAATGATTTGTGCCCTGATGTATTCGTGATTCCTATTACCTCCCAGCTCGGTCCGCTTCGAGTTCCACTACCCCATGATCCAGAGCAAACCGGTCTTCGGACGCCGAGCTACGCCAAATGCGAGTCCCTAGGGCCGATCTATAAAGGCCGATTGAAAAAACGAATCGGGTCATTGCCCAAAGGATCTTGGAGTGAAATTGAGGGTGGGGTCAAAAGAGTGTTAGGCCTACGGGAGTGAACCTCTCAACAAAGCCGGCTGACCGGAAGATAAAAGGATGTCCAGGATTAAAAAACGATTTTCTAAGACCTAGAGAAAAAGCTTCCCCCCTAATGTGGTATAGCAAGACTTTTGTTGTTTGTAGTCAAACACTGACACGCAAAGCCTGCCATGCATTATTTTGGCTGTCCCTTTCCTTTAGGAAGCCATTGTTTCCACATACCATTCGTTAAACAGCCGGCTGTTCGCGGAGAGCGTGGCTTCTTCATCTCGAATCCACCGACTGATCAATCCCAGATAACACAAGGTATTCGCGATCGGCTTGATATTCGAAAGGCCAACAGCCTGTGCCACGTCCTTGGGATTCACTGGCTTACCGATATCAATCAAATACCTCAGCACCTGATGTTCCATGGAGTCTCGCAGTTGGTCGACGCAGCGTTGAAAAAACCCGCCTAAGGACGTTTTGACTGTTTGCGCAATGTGTTCCGGCTGACAATCGGTTGTCCGACACAGAAATTCAGATTGTAATATTTTAAGCAGAAAGGGATGAGTCCCTCCATAGGTAAGGGCACAGGCTTGTTGTTCCCGAGAAAGGCTTTGACAAAAAATCTGCCTCGCTTCTTTTTCCAGAAAGACTGCCAAGGGAATGGGCTTGACTGTTTGCGCGACTCCTCCACATTCCGCAAACTCTTTCCAAGTTCTTGCTCCGGCGAACACGATCGCCCCTCCAGACGACGTCTTGATGTCTGAAAAAGACAGGAACCTCCCATCGACCAAGCTGTCACAATTATCCAGCAGCACAATGGCGTCAGCCGTGGGAGGACGAGACATGAGCCTTGTGCACTCAGCCTCGACGGCCAGATCAAAGTACTCCCCAACCGGCCCACTCGAGCGCGAAGACGAGGAATCATGATGAAGATGCCAGGCAAGGTGAAGAAGCAAAGAGGTTTTCCCTAATTTTGGTCCTCCACAAAGACTCAACGATTCCCCCCGCTTCAGTCGCCACAACATATTCCGAACCAATCCCTTCCGTCCCAGAAACGCGTCTGGCAGAAAGACTGGGGCCGCTGGGTCTTGTGCATTGAGGGAATGGTCCTGGGCTGACATAGGAAGGAGTGGAGAAGCTCAATCAATGGGAGGTGCGGTTATGGAGTCTTCGCTTCGCCCTGCCACAGCATGTCGTAGCCGAGCTCCTTTGTCTCAGAGCACATGGTGGTCAATGCGGCAAACGTCTTGCTGAAGACTTCGTCAGCATGGGATTTTTCGTGATCCTCAAACGACTTCCAATACGTCACGATCGCATAATGATCATCGGCAGGATGGGAGTCACGGAGTGACCCTTCGTCGGAGACGAAGCCGGAGAATTTGAAGACTTGCCCAGCGATGAATCCTCCTTTGTCTCCGCCGTACGTTTCCTTGACCACCATGCACATTTCTCCAACGGCCAGCTCCACCTGATCGAAGCTGACGCCGGGTTTGAGTGTGACGGTGTTGAAAAGCATTTTCGCCCCGAATGGAAGTGTAATTGGACCAAACATTGGCTCCTCCCAGTTGTGTAACACCAACAAAAGGCGTAAGTGTGGTTCGGAAAATAAAACTCTACACTCTGTACTATACCACCGCGTTCAGCAGCGATACAGGGATCACTATCATAGCAAATGAGGACATGTCTCTTGTGCGAAACTGTCCTGGCGGGAACCGTAGATATGCTTAAAAATGGGACAGAGCAGCTAATACGGAATCAGTGGGGCAGCGCGGAAAAAGAGCGGGGTTTTCAAGTCAGTGGGCTCATTGGGATAGATACAAAACCTGTTGTGGGGCCTGTTTCGGGTTGGGTGCAAGTTGGGATTAATTTGGTAGCTGATAAAATGTGTTATTGCAAGACCAGACCCTCAATCTGGACCTGTCAAGGAAAAGCCTGACCCCTTATCGGATGTATTTTTTCTTATCCTAAGCAATGCGTTGGTTTATTAGAAAAAAATAAAAAAGGCGCAAGCGACCAAGCGGGGTTATGGCAATGCAAGTTTGTCCGCAACGGGACCTCGTGCACAAAA
>JACZVJ010000200.1 GCA_022572725.1 Nitrospinota bacterium
ATATTTTGAATCTTTCTATTGCAGCACGATTTTTGCACTTTCAGAAATCATGGAGTGAACCCTTATCAACCACAGCTTTTTCCTGACAGAAGGGAGAATAGCCATGGAGAATAAAATACCTCATCACACGACACACCTTATGTGTCCAGTTCTAAAAAAAATGGAGGAAGTCGACTTCGAGATCAACGTCTTTCGTGGTCCTGAACATGGATTGGAAGTGACCGCATGTTCAGAATTCTTATCCGGAACGGGCCAGTTTACGTGCGGCCAAGATTGTGTTCATACGCCAGAAGCCCGCGAACTCCATGAAATGGAAGTCCGAAAACACCAGCGCGAACTCGCTAAAATCGGCCCCAACGTGATTGGCTGAGAGGGGGGGAGTGCATTCTTTGGAAATGCCTGTCAGATTTCTTTCAGCTTTGTCGGCTTAGGGGTTCGGCACATGGCTTCCTCTAGGTGACGTGATGAAGTGTTACCAGGCGCCAGTGGCAGGGAACGAGAAAAAGGACAAGCTATTATTCGAGAGGCAATAGAAAGGAGGGAGGAAGCACAAGTGATAGAGAAGATATTTAAATTTGTCGTATCGACCACGGTCCTCCTGTTTTCCATTGCCACTTTCCAGGGATCTCTCACCACCGTTTCTGCGTCATCCACACATATGGAACTGACGGTAAACGTTAGTGAAAGGGGGTTCTTTGATGAAAAGGATAAGTTGCTTGGACCCCAAAACCCTCTCGAGGTGCCTAAAGGAAAAAAGATAACGATCATCTTCGTGTTTGATGAAGCGTTGAACAGTCTCGCCATTGGTGACGTGCATCAGATAGCTATCACCGCTGATGACGGGTGGACCATAGAGAGTGATAAGATTTGGTTCTTTAACCGAAAATCCACTGTGACCTTCGTGCCGGGAGAAAGTGGAAGAAAACAGTACAGGGCCTACTGTACCGTCGACTGCATTGGTATGGACCAACTCAATAACCTTGTGATCAGGGTCGTTGGGTTAGGCTCTTGGCGGCAAACTGTTGGTCCAGGGGGGAACTAATCGAGCTATGCCCCACAGGTTGGCATGATGATGAGCTGAAAGGAACCATATAATTAATCGAGGCTTCTAGTGGGGTGGTCATGCTAGACGCGAAAGAAGACTTTCGTAGGAATCCACTTATCAGTGGGCTAGGGTCCTCCAAAAGTAGGCTTCCAGCAGAGCGACCCCAGAGGCAAGGTGGGTGGTCGTTTGACAGGGCGGAAGGAGTAAGAGGAACAACCTGCGGGCCATCTTTTATTGAACGAGGAATGGTAAAAAGGAGGGACAGATTATGCGACGTGTTACCTACATGGTAGGGCCGAGGGATTTCTCAACGCTCAAGGCAGAGCACTTCATGCAAGATGCGGTGTCATACTTTCACGTAGACGACACAGGAGAGAGGCTGGCGGGAGCCATGACTGAAGGCGGCTTTGGGAGTGTCCCAATTTTGGAAAAGGACTACAAGGTAGTCGGTATCGTGAGTGAGTATGACGTGCTGAAGGCAATCATGGAGGGCAAAGAACTCGCGAAAGTGACGGCGAGGGAAATCATGACCAAGGATCCTGTCACTGTACCCCAGGATTCGGCCGCGATGGATATCATTCGCTTGTTGCAAGAAAAACATCTCATCCGGATGCCGGTTGTGGATGACGAAGGCAAACTGGCTGGTGTCGTATCGCGCAGAGACATTATGGAGGGGTACTTAAGGGCGAGCAAGCCGATATGGACGTTCTGATTTCAATGCAGATCGGAGACTGCGATATTTAACAGGAGTACACCATGGCACCATGCGACCACCATCATAAGGCCAAATCGCCAACCGCTCATCTTCGAGAAGAACATGACGTGATTTTGCGGGTCTTGGCTCTCCTGGAACAACTGGGCCAAGAACTCGAAGCCGGCAGAGAAGTCGATCATTCCACTATGGCATGGGTGGAGGATTTTCTTTCGACCTTCGTCGATCGATGTCACCATGGAAAGGAAGAGCGGTATCTCTTCCCCATGCTGGAACGGTATGGCATCCCGCGGGAGGGTGGCCCTTTGGGAGTCATGCTTCACGAGCATGACCAAGGACGGGCGTTGCTTCGAGCCATGGGTCTGAAATCGGAGGGGAAGAAAGAGGAAACCGTCAACGCCATCAGAGATTATGTCGCTCTGCTTCGGGCTCACATCGACAAGGAAAATAACGTCCTGTTCCGACTCGCGGAACAAGTTCTTCCAGATAGCGTGCAAAAAGAGCTCACCCAATCCTTCGAGCTGAGTGAGGAAACAGACGTCGGCCTCGGCGTCCACCAACGATTTCTTTCAGAGCTTGCCCGGCTTGAGGCCTCGTGTTGTCCTTCCTTAGAACACCACTCAATGGCAGCTGACCTGCCTCGGGTTTGGTCCCACACCTAATGTGAGTCACGCACATTGCAGGGAGAACGTCGACAGAGATTTCGGGCGGAAATGACCAATTTAGGGGCGGTGCGCGATCGTTATTCAGCGATGAATTATCTGCGCTCCCAACCCCAGAAAAGCGATCAGGAGTTGATCGCCGAATTCAAAACCGGCGAGCAGGCGGCGTTTCAGGATCTGGTGCTGAAATACGAGGGCCGGGTCTACCACCACTGCCTCCGGATGGTGAATGACGAGGAAGAGAGCGCCGACCTCACCCAGGAGGTTTTCCTCAAGGTTTTCAGGAACATCAAGAATTACGAGCACACCTACTCATTTTATACCTGGCTGTACCGCATTACCGTCAATTGCTGCATTGACTACATGCGGAAACGGAAACGGCAGCTCCAGGGCATTTCGCTGTCCCAGGGCCATCACGACGACCCGTCGGAGGTGGGCAAGGATCAGG
>JACZVJ010000098.1 GCA_022572725.1 Nitrospinota bacterium
AATCTTCTCTAGGCATTTTTCCAGGGAAGAAAATGGCAATTTAGGATTGTATGTGTTCCTCATTTTGAAGCCTCTGGGAAAACCGTGTTTGGTAAGCTGCGTTTAGGTGGGTGGAGACGGATTGCGTCTTTTGAGGGAAACCCAAAGGTCGGTTGGGTTTTCTCAGGCCACAGGTGGTGTGATATGGTATGGCTCCATTGTTATTCGCGAAATGATGCCATAAAGATTGGAGGGCGCCTATCATGGAGAAGGCCATGTTTGGAGCGGGCTGTTTCTGGGGTGTGGAGGCTGCCTTTCGAAAGGTGAAAGGAGTGACTTCCACTGCGGTTGGGTATTCTGGAGGGTCGTTTCCCAATCCGACTTATGAGGACGTGTGCACGGGGCGGACAGGGCATGCCGAAGTGGTCATGGTGGAGTTCGATCCTTCCCAGGTGAACTATGAAAATCTGCTAGGGGTACTTTGGGAATGCCATGATCCGACGACCTTAAACCGGCAGGGTCCCGATATTGGAAGCCAGTACCGGTCTGCGGTTTTTTTCTTTAACTCCGAACAAGAGACTTTGGCGAAAGTTTCAAAAGAAGCGCTTCAAAAGTCCGGGAGGTATGGGCGAGACATCGTCACAGAAGTAACACCTGCCTCAGAATTTTACGTGGCCGAGGATTATCATCAGCAATATTTGGAAAAACGTGGGAGTGCGTCTTGTAGATTGTAAGCACTGGGGTTTCTCTTTCCCTCTTTTCTTCAGGCTGTCTCCCCATACAAGGGATAATCCACCTGTGATGGCACTTCGATAATGGCCAATCGGAGTGCACCGGCCTTTTTGCCTTTGATGGAAAGAACAGTCTCATCTCCAGCGTGAATAACTGTGAAATCTTTTGATTGAACAGGGATTTCCTGCTGGGTCCTTTCTGCACGCCAGGTCCCCTCACCGGTAATAGTCACTGCTGCCAGCGTTTGCCCCGCGCCTAGGATACGATGGTATTCCGCCCCAGGCGGAATAGTAACCTCCTGCATACTAACTGGGGCGACAAGAGACACGGGTGCTCCTTCGCCGATCACGTGTTTGATGGTGATGCCTTCGGTTTGGTAAACGGGAAAGTCCTCTAGTCGAAACTCCCGATAAGTCGGAAGGTGGTGAATGGCTTCCTGCAGGTTGGGGTCAAACCAGATTTGGAAAAATTGGGTGTCCGACCCTAGGGTTTCCTCCTCATGTGAGACTCCCGATCCGGTTTGCATGACCTGGGCTCCACCGGTGCGGACATGGCTCACCGTGCCCAGGGTATCCCGATGACCAATTTCCCCCTGAAGAACGTAACTCATAATCTCGAATCCCCGGTGGGGGTGCAGTCCGATTTTCCCGGGACCTTTTGCTGAGGCCCATGCCCAGTAAAAAAGTGGACCGAGGTGTCGGGGCTTGGCCCATTCACCGGGAAAACTAATTGGCTTGATCTCAGTGATTCGTCCGCCATCGAAGGCTCCTCGACCCTGTTTCTCTGGTGGATAAGTTTGGAATTCTATCGAGGCTTGGCTTTGAATCACTGTTCCACGCCTTGTCAGATTGTGTATTGATTGGACAGGTGCCCTTTAATCAAAAGGTCTGTCGTACTTATTATAATAATTCTAATTAGTACTAAAGTCAAGAGGGATCAGGCGCATTCCAAGGAACCGAGAACCACATCGCAATTACTGAAGAAGCGGGAATCCAGAGCTTCTTCACCTCATTCGAATGCCCGCTGGCGCGGCCATGACAGAGGAGGTGGCAATCGAGTCTTACCACCAATGCACTCATGACTATACGCCACTGTCTTGTTTATGAACTTTCGGCTACCGGTATCATCACCTTTTTCTTTGACTGAACAATCCTTTTGTTATAATTGCCCCTTCAGCCTGCCTGGATCTTTTTCAAAAAAAGGAGCGTGTTATGCCAAAGGCCTTATGGAATGGCGTAATCCTAGCTCGTAGTGGCTGGCCTCAGATTAGCGCATAGGGAGCCATGTCGCCTTTGAAGAAGAAGTGACAAGAGAAAACGAGAGGTGTCTTTTGATGATCAGTTAACAAAAGGATGGTACAGGTGAAACGCTTAGCCGATAAAGTTGCGGTGGTGACTGGAGCCAGTAGTGGAATTGGTAAGGCTATTGCCCTGAGATTTGGTGAGGAGGGGGCCCGGGTGGTCGTGGCAGCCAGACGGTATGAGTTATGCCAAACGGTTGCCGCGCAGATTAGGGAAGGGGGGGGCGAGGCATGGGCCCAGCGAGTGGATGTGACGGATGAGGAGCAGGTCGAAGCCTTGATTGACCAAGCTGTCGCTCAATACGGGAAGCTGGATATTTTAGTCAACAACGCCGGGATTGCGGGTGGAGGCCACATTGCCAAAACCAGCACGGCGGCTTTTGACCGTGTGTTGAATACAAACCTCCGGGGGACCTTCTTCTGCTGCCGTGCTGGGATTCGCCACATGATACGGCATGGCGGGGGCACCATTATCAACATGTCCAGTGTGGCTGGGGTCGATGCCTGGGCTGGGACGGGAACCTACAGTGCCTCTAAGCACGGCATTATGGGATTGACCAAAGCGTTGGCCGATGAAGCAAGAGCCCATCAGATCAGGGTGTGCGCCATTTGCCCGGGTGGGGTGGCTGATGAGTTGGTGGATGCCTCTCCGGAGGAGATTGACCAGAGTGGAAAGATCAGCCCATTTGATATCGCGGAAACGGCAATCTACTTGGCGACCCTTGGTCCACACGCCATTGTCCATCGCATCATCGTAGACCGCCTTGGGGCGGAATGGTGAGAGAGCTTGCAAGAGGGCGAGTCGAAAGAGTCCAGATAGGATAACCCTGAGGGGGTGAGCCGGATTTTTGGGTTTTCAAGCTGGTCCCTCCTTTTCGGGTAGAGAGAAGCCCCTATTCCCCCTTCTCGAATTTGAGGGCATTGGAGTTGATGCAGTACCGTTGTCCCGTTGTTGGGGGACCGTCATCGAACACATGACCTAAGTGGGCTTCACAGGCCGAACATTTAACTTCTACCCTAGTCATTCCATAGTTGGAATCCGTTTTGGTATCTAGCACGCCTTCGGAGGCAGGCCCATCAAAACTTGGCCAGCCAGTACCTGAGTCGAATTTGTTCTCGGAGTTGAACAGCGAGGCTCCGCAGCAGATGCAACAGTACCGGCCTGTTTCTTTGTGATGATTATACTGTCCAGTGAAACCTCGTTCGGTGCCATGTTGTCTGGTCACGTAGTACTGCTCCGGGGTAAGTTGCTGTTTCCACTCGTCATCGGATTTGTGAACTTTAGGGGCCATCATTGGTCTCCTTGGTATTGTTGGGAAGGATGAGCAGAAAATGAAACCTGGCCCATTGTAATCAGTTTTGGCTTGGAAGGAAATCCGTGTATGGCCTGCGAAGAGCTCAGTCGAGTGTTCGACAGGCTCACGACGAACAGAGAGTTATAGTGTTTTAACTTTCAACTAGTACATCTCCCTTCTCCCTCGCCCCTTTGGGGAGATAGTTGGGGCGAGGGGTAATCTCGTCAGAAAGTTAAAACACTGTAAGGTGTTTTGATACACTACACTAGGCAGGGTAACTCAATGGCACTCCCCTCGAACTGTCCGTGCTCATGCCTCCCCACTCTCAGCCCCAAATTATGGAACGTCAGGCACCATTCAATCTTTAAGACTGGGTGGCGCGAGTTTGTACTGCTTTCAATATGGCCTGATCATCATTCCCGGCTTCCCATACAATTCTGAGGAAGTCCGCGGGAGCAATCCCCACCTTTCTAAGGAAGGGGCGGTCGGCTCCGCACCCATACATAAGGTCAGGGGGCAATTCCCCACGTAGTTTGGCCCGGGCTTTGGCGATGATGCGCGGAAGCCAGCGGTAACCACCCAGAGCTGAAGAACCTGGAGGAAGCGACTCCATAGAAATCTTCTGCGAAGACGGCTCTCCTCCTTGAATGCGGAAGAAATAGTCTCGGCGCACTGCCGTAATACCGGCTACCGTCTCAAAGGGCGGCTCGCCCACTTCGGACCAATCCTCGACAAAGTCGTACAGTTCCTGGGAAGTGGTTCCAATAGAAGCCAGAAAGGCTAATCCCGTGGAAGGGATCACCCGATCTGGTCCCCGTTCACCCTGCTGGTAGCGGCTAACCGCCTCCTCATAAATGGTTCTAAGCTCCTTTTCCCAGCTTTGATTTGGTTCGTCACCTAATGGGGACGCATCCTGGTTCTGTTTCATTCCAAAACTCCCTACGTCGGTTTGAGTGCTGGTTTCTTGTTCCTTGGTGTCTAACATCGTCAGTTCCTCCCTAGCTTTTATGGGTATAGTCTAAAAATGAACTCTATCGTTACGAGACTAAAGCACATGGCATGCCAGATTGTGGAAAAATCTGAATGGCTTGATTTGAAAGGGTTTTCTTGGAACGAAAACTATGTGAAAGGTTCTAAAGGGGCAGAGAAAAACCGCGAAATGTCATGAAAAACGAAATCTCGTTAAAGACGAGTAAAGCTCAATGAAGGCTGAGCGAAGAATGTTGGGGTAACGCTACCAATCCTCTGTCCCTGGATCACCTTTAAAAGGTCCAACGATCTCCGGAGTAATCCAACCGCCATAAAAGTCCCCAGTTTGTGGTACGGCGCGCTGCTCACCAACGTAGCACGCCTCCATCTTGCTAGGGTAGAAAGCCACATAATCACGAATGGCCTCGAAGCTGGAATCAGGCTGGGGATAGCTCCAGGCGGCATGTTCGGCAACCTGATCTCCCATCCGAATTGTCCAATACTTTGCAAGGCCTTTCCATTCACAGAGAGTTGTCCTGCTTGTGGGTTCTAAAAATTCTCTCCGAACATCCTGAGTCGGGAAATAGTAGACTGGCGGGCTAGAGGTTTCGAGCACGCGAAGTCCCCGCTCGGTTTCCGCCAAAGTGATTACACCAAATTCGACTCGCAACTTTTTGGTAATCGGCTCAACCCGTGGTGGACGAGGATAATCCCACACCGACTCCTGTCCGAGGCCAGGACGCACCATATTGGCCGGCCTCCGGCGAGGAAAATTGCGCCACTTGGCGTTTTCTTTTTCTAGATCCTCAGGTGATAAGACCATAGTTTGAACGAATCTCCATTGTCCCCATTATTGAAGCCATTGTACTTGAAAGGGGAGATCTTACAATGGCTCTTCAGGAAATGGTGTTTGTCAAAAGAGCCAGGCACTCCCTCGCCACCTGTGGGCGAGAGAATCGAGTGAACAAACCCTTGCCGGAAGTTCAGTTATACCCTAAACTTCCCCCATGAAAAATTCCGAACCCTCGGTTCCAATGCCAACATTGAAACTCTTGACGGCGTATACGGGCGCTCTCTCTTTTGAAGAAGTGCTCCAAACCCCTCGGGCAGCCAGACTGTAATGGCTTGAAATTTTGGTGAATGATCAGTTGGATCTTTCCTCATGGCAGCACCAACCAGTCGTCCAAGAGGCCTTTACCAAAGCCTGTCGGTGGTATACAACCTACCGAAGCGTTGTCACGGCCATTCTATCCCGTACCCCTCTTCCCCATGACCCCGGTCCCATTGATGGTCGTGAGTACCGTACCTTTGCGGAGGCACTTCGGTTTGTCGCCACTCACCATTAACCGGGTCATCCAATATTTAACCCAACACGTTTGCCAAACTGGGTCTTATTCTTGTGGGAGGGCTGGCGCTCCAGGCCTATGGCTTTACCGAACGGGTGACGGTGGGTGTGGATGGGGAATTGATCGGTGAGCTCAATTCCCTTGTGACGTTCCTTCAAGAACATGACGTACCGGCTGATCTCGGAGAGAACATGTCCGGTTGGATGGATAAAGAATTTTGGAATCAGTTGGCAAAGGAAAGGATTCAGGCCTGACAACTCCAAACGTTTCAAATGAGGAATAGGAAGAATGTGTTATTGCAAGGCCTGCCCCCACGTTCTCCTATTGCCAAACGAGCTGCAAAAACCCTAATGGACAAGCCCATACCTCACAGGCGTTAATTTCCATCCATTAACTGAACTTTGCAAGGAAGAACTTCGAGTAGTAAAGGAGAACGACAGTATGGCGACAATCGCTCCGTTTCGTGCCGTGAGGCCCAGGCCTGAGTTTGCCGCCCGCGTCGCCGCGCCTGCATACGACGTCGTTTCGTTGGAGGAGGCGCGCGACATGGTCAAGGGAAATCCCCACAGCTTTCTCCGTGTGAGCCGAGCGGAGCTCGAGCTCCCTGGCGGGATCGATCCCTATTCCTCAGCGGTGTACGAGAGGGGAGCAGACAACCTACGGAGCCTCATCAAAGACGGAATTCTTACCCAGGAAGAGAAGCCCATGCTCGGCGTCTACAGACAGCGGTGGGGGTCACACGAACAGACGGGTCTTGTGGCACTCGCGTCCGTCGACGAGTACGATCGTGGGATCATTAAGAAGCACGAGCTCACTCGGCTGGAAAAGGAGGCGGATCGGGTTCGGCTCATCGAAACCCATGAGTCTCAATCCGGTCCGGTTCTGCTGTTTTTCCCCCGCATCGCGAAATTCAAGCACTGGCTCGAATGGGTCACCTGCACCCCGCCGGATGTGCGCTTTGTTGCCGACGATAAGGTGGAGCACACGGTTTGGAGTGTCCGCGACCAATCCGCGATTCGTCGAGTGGTGGAAGATTTTCACGAAATTCACACGTTATACATTGCAGACGGGCACCATCGTTCCGCAGCCGCAAGTCGTGTGCGGGCCACGCGTGGCAACTCCAGCGCTCCAGCGTCGAGCAACCACGAAGAAGGATTTTTGGCAGTGATTTTTCCGCACGACGAGCTTCAAACCCTTCCGTACAACCGAGTGGTTCGCGGTTTGAACGGCCTGATGCCGAACCAATTTGTCGACGCGTTGGCCCCTCACTTTGAACTGCAATTGACACAGCAACCGGGTGATCCCCCGCCCGCCGGATTCGACATGTATGTGGAGGGCAGGTGGCATCGGGCCAAACCGAAACTACCCCAAGACCTGTCGTCAGAAATTCGGGATGATCCAGTCCGCTCCTTGGCGGTTTCAGTGTTGACAGAGCGGGTATTGGAGCCATTGTTGGGAATTTCGGACCAACGTTCCGACCCTCGGATTGATTTTGTCGGAGGTGTTCACGGATCGGAGCAACTCGCGGCTATGGTGGATGGTGGGGAATGGTCCGTGGCATTTTGGTTGTACCCAACAACCGTCGCCGAGCTCATGGCCGTGTCTGATGCGAAATGCATCATGCCTCCAAAGAGTACGTGGTTTGAGCCCAAACTCCGAGACGGATTGTTCGTCCATATGTTGCGAGATGAGTAACGGGAGCAAGCTTCCTTCTTTCAACCCGACGGCTCTGGTACTCCCTGTGGCCAATACTAATTTCCCAGCTTAGCGTCGACAAACGTCAGGATTTTCTCGGCATCGTCTACCATGCCATCTGTGAGGTTTAATCCTAAAGCGATATCTTCTTCTTCCAAGGTATCCACCAACCCTTGGTCTTGGAGGAATTTGACGTCCCAAAAGAGTATCCCCATGTCTACCCGTTCCCCATCGATTGTGGCAGCAACAGTAATGTTATCGCCGTGCTCAGTGGGGGTACTGACAAAAGAAAGCTGAATACCTTCTTGTTTGGCTCTTTGGATGAATTCCATAAACGTTTTAATTCTTTTCAAACTGGCAGGGTCCATTTCCATGTGATCGTCCTCCTAACCCACCTGGCATGAAATTTAGTCGCCGACATGGTCGGCTCTGGCATTGTGATCGGCAAGAGTGCCTGGCTCCTCAGAAATATTCAAGTATTTCCAAAGGGCCAGTATTCAAGGCCTGTCACCCTCTCCTTCCCCCTCGGTACGGGCGGGAACCTATACCCTTGCAATAGAGTGGTTTACAATCCTCAAAAATTGCCACGTATTTCAAGGAAGCCCCAGGAAGAAAGAGTGGGAGAAAGACATGACCATCCAAGCGCAATTCCCCAAGGAACAAACAGAAGAGGGCGAATTCAAGCGGCAAGAAGATAGCTTTCGCGATTGGGTGACCGCGGACGGAACCTCCGGATATCCAGCGGCACACGGCCGCTATCATTTGTATGTGTCATGGGCCTGTCCCTGGGCACACCGAACGATTATTGTGCGAAAACTTAAACACCTGGAGCCTGTGATTGGAATGACGGTCGTGGACCCAATCCGCGACGATCGCGGGTGGGCGTTCCGAGATGGGCCAGGGCACTCGACGGACCCCATCAATGGGTTCACTGTTCTCAGCGAAGCGTACCAGTCAACCGATCCGACCTACCACGGGCGCGTCACCGTCCCTGTCCTGTGGGACAAGGAAACCAAGCGCATCGTCAGTAACTCCGATGACGACATCATGCGCATGTTCAATAGCGCTTTTAACGGCTTGACCGACAGCACGGTAGACCTCTGTCCGGAGGAGCTTCGCGAGGAGATCGACCGGCTGAACGTCTTCCTGTACGAGAATGTGAATGACGGGGTGTACCGCGCGGGTTTTGCCACCTCGCAGAAAGTCTACGAGAACGCGGTGCGATCCCTGTTTGAGGCCCTCGATAGCCTGGAGTCTCGATTGTCCACGCAACGCTACCTTTTCGGAACCAGGACAGTCGAGACAGACTGGCGGTTGTTCGTAACCCTCATCCGGTTCGATGCCGTGTACCACGGCCACTTCAAATGTAATATCCGGCGAATTGTGGATTATCCCAACCTGTTTGGCTATCTCAAGGACCTGTATCAAGACGAGGGGATTTCAGACACGGTAAACCTTGATCACATCAAACGGCACTATTACATCACCCACGACGACATTAATCCCACCCGCATCGTGCCCCTGGGTCCCGATCAAGACTTCCACGCACCTCACGGACGTGACCATCTGGAATGAGACGACGGGAAGAGATGGGAGTGGAGGTGATTAAACTGAGTCTGACCCGAATGGCACTAAGTTAAGCCCTTTTAGCACGTGATCTCCCCCTATGTGGTATCTCCTTCATTTCCTGCCTTGGGGCGGTTAATAATTGATACGGCTTGGGTCTTCGTTTTACCGCTCGCGGCTCGCTTCTCCCTGGTCGTTCTGGAACACTGTTTCCCGCAATCGACTCATAAAGACGCCCGATTAAATGATGGCGTTCCTGACGACTGATTTTGGCCTGGTTCAGATGCGGTTCCCACTGTCGGAGCGCTTGGACGCTGCCTTTAAAACTGAGCCGTCGCACCCTCACGCCTTGGGCCTTGGCCGCCTCCCCCATGAGACAGCGAATCCCGTTGTAGACAATCAAGTGCATCAGTATTTCCTTGCGTACCATGTCCGGGGTTTTGCAGCGCAGAATATCCATGCCCATGGTGGTTTTGATATCCCGAAAAAACAGTTCGACATCCCAGCGTTGCAAGTACAGATCCGCGAGGTCGCTGGCGGGATAGGCCTCCGGGTCCAGCAAGGTGGTGATGAGGTAAAAGGCCGTGACTCGGAAGCCCGGGTGTTTCACGATCACTTTGATCTGTCGGAGGACCAACGTGTTGGGCAGGCCTTCCCACTCGGCTTGTGAATAACTGGAGGCGTGGTTTCTCACTGGTTTCTTCCATTGGATCAGAAGATCATTGTCGCCCAGCACCTGGACCGCTTCCATCTCGGTGACAGGAATCCGCCGGGCCAAGGTGATGACCGAATCCACCCCCCGCTCGTGTAAGTGGAACACATCATAATAGCTACAAAACCCCTTGTCCCCGAGAAAGATATCCCCGGGGTTGAAGGTGGCCCATTGTTTCCTCAGCAGGGGAAGTTCATGGCTATGTTTGTTGCCCACTTCATAGCTCAACACAACGCCTGTTTGCAGACAAAAACAAGCACAGAGGGCGGCGCGCGGAAAGCCGCAGCCTGGCTGCTGGCTGCGGGGCTGCGGCCACACCTGTTGATTAGCGACGGTGTCCGGCATGCTGAGGCCCGTCCCATCCACGACGATCACCCGTCGACCATTCAGTCGTCCGGGGTCAGCTACAACCTGAAGCCGTTGGGCTGTTTGTTGGAGAATGGCCTCCAGGCTAGGGAGATCAAGCTTTTTCCGGGCTTGACAGTACGCCGCCGTTGACGACGAGGGCAACGGTTTGGCCTTCATGGCGGCAAAGGCCTGGATCTTCCGAACGACCTCCTGACAGCCACCATCGGCATCCAGCACTTGCGAGAAAAAGGCCCAGAAGGTGTTTTCTTTACTGAACACTCGCCGGCGACTCAAGGCGCCAGATTTCGTTGGGCGAAGATAGTGCGTGGGAATGAATTTGCCCAGACACTCACCCAGCTGACTGAAGGATTTCTGTCTCAGCTGTTCGAGTGTTTCAGCCAATTTCTGTTGGGCTGACCGGGGTGTTCGGCGAAGGGTCTGTAGATGAAAACCTGGGAATAAGGGGGTGAGATTTTGCATAGCGAACTATGCCATGTCCTTCATATTTTTGCAGATGTTTTTTCATGCTACGAAGGCTTAAGTTAGTGGCATTCGAGTCTGACCCCTTTATTTTTTTCAACGCTGGTTGGGGGATGAGAGGGTACAGTGAGTTCAGATAACATTTTTTTTCACTTCCAAACCACAGCTGCCCAAAAAGCACCACAAGAAATCGTGCTCGACCTTCATTCTTCGTGGGACGCGTGCTCGTGATAATGACCCCAATTTTGTGAAATGCCATTATCTTCTTGGGCTTGACAGTTTCGCGGAATAGGCACTAAAGTCCTTTTCACGCAGGTACGCTCACATTCATTCCTTATTTTTCATTTCATTATGGTTGCCAAGACAACTAATTTAGGGTTGGGATAATGACGGGCTCCGTTATGGAGGAGTATCCCCACTGGAATGCTCATTGCACCGAGAAGAGTATCTCGGACAATCCACAATTCCTGGGCATGCCAAATTCCAGAAGTTTTTATCACCCTTC
>JACZVJ010000021.1 GCA_022572725.1 Nitrospinota bacterium
GGATGGGGCGCGATGTCCGGGCATCACCTGGAGGTACTGTGCGGTGTACTCGATATCAACCAGGCCTCCTGGGCTGTATTTGACGTGAATGGCTCCTGCCGGGACGAGTTCCTTGGTTTGCCGGTCCCGGAGGTGCAACGCGGTGTCTAACGGCCAGGGCTCTTGGCTGTAGACGAACTCATCCCGGTGTTGTTCCATCAGGGCGCCCAGGGCGGCGTCCCCCGCCACATAGCGAAGTTTAACAAGGGCTTGGCGTTCGAAAGGCGCCGCCTGCCCTTTGGAGGTATAGTATTGGCGAATTTCCACCAATGAGTGGGCGAAGAGCCCCATTTTTCCATGTGGTCGCAGTCTGGTGTCGATGTGGAAGATCCCTTCTTGCTTCGCGTCTATCCACCCCAAGATTTCTTGGACTAGGGCCTCGAAATACTCACTGGGGGTTGTCTGTTTTTTGGTTGAGGCAGTCTTGTTCGTGTCATAGACAAAGAGCACCTCGATATCCGAGGCATAGCCGAGCTCGGTTCCTCCCAATTTTCCCACCCCGCAGATGGTAAAGGGATAGGGGTGCCCATTGGCCCGAACCGGCCTCTTCTGAGATCGATCAACCACCGCTTGGGCTTCCATCAAGGCCTGGTTGAGAATAACGTCGGCCAAATTAGTCAGAGCGTGTGAGAAGTCGGGAAGGGGAGTATTTTCAAGAAGGTGTTTCATGTCGATCCGGAACAGTTCCCGATCCTTGAACTCATTCAGTCGTTTTTTCCTTTCATCCGGCCTCCGTACAATCTTCAAGGAGGTCTGAAGAGCTTTGGTGAGTTCAGCTTTAGAACGGACCTGCGGCCTCTTTTGGAACTCCTCCATGGCCGGGAGCAGGTTGGTGTGTTGCCGACGAAGGAAGTCTTCCCACAAAAAATCGCTGCTCCCGAACAGCCGGGCCAGATGACCCAACAGTGGTTTCTGGGTCAGTAAAGATAACTCTGCCACCGTTTGGGGCTCCTCCAGGAGTTGATCCAGGAGTTGGTCGAAGTGCTCGAGAGCCTTGGCCGGATCTGGCGCCCAGGTGAGGAAATGGGTGAACTCTTTGATGAGGGCCGCCGCGACGGTGAGTTCTTGTTGCTCGGTTCCCTTTTTGAGTTTTTCCCCATGCCGGTTTTTCACATAAAATCGGTTCCGAACGGTCAACCCATCAGAATCAACTTTGGCTTTGGCAATGTAAATGCCTCTCATCGCCAGAGCATTGGCAAAAGCGTACAAAAAGGCGGGAGTGTCGACAGAGTCAATGTCTATCACCGTCTCATTCGGGGAAAGATTATTGTCAAAGAGGATCTGGACCGGGTGGATAAACCCAGGTGTCTTTGTGCGCAGTTTTCCAAGTGTTTCCGTCAACCGGCGATTGACTTGCCTGCGGGCATCCCGAATGTGTTGGGTGTCGAGAAGACGAATCATGGCTTCGAGCTCGGCGCTCAGTTGAGTCTGTTCCGTGTGGTCAAGGGTAAACCCCGGTAGGAGCTGAACCCGAAAGACATCCACGACTTTTTTCCTTGCCAGCCCCGGTCTGTGAGATGGTGACGGCGGCCGCCCTCTGCGGGCACGGGGTACGCGGATTTTCTGCCTTGTGGCTCCATCGTTACCTGAAGGCTCATCCGTGTAGGTAAAAATCAATGCTTCCTGGATATCCAAGCCAAAGGCTGACAAAATTCCACAAATGGTGGCGAACTCAGAAAAATAATCATAGGCGACTATTGTGACTTCGAAAACGTCGGCCTGCTCCTTCGTTATATGGAGAGCACAAGGATGGTCGGGGTTGAGTTTTCCTACGAGCTGGAGATGGGTAATGGTGGCCTCGAGGGAATACTGGTCAAAGTAATCAGGGTCCATCCGGGTCACGAAATCCTTGATGAGTGCAGGGTCCAGGTCTGGGCAGGCAGTTTGGAGAGCGTGTTGGCGAGTAGGATGGTTCATCTGGAACTCAATATGGTCCTCTTTTTAGAGTGCGTTGTCAGGCTTTCCAGGGCCCCGTATAATTACAACTTCTTCGGAAGTTTGCCAATCCTTTTAAATGAACGCACCAATCTCACCTGAGGGGCTGGAGTCCTTGGATACCAGTGCCATCCTGCTTTCCCCAGACCTTGACCGTTCGGAGGCCTTTGGTCTTCTCAAACCTTTTGGGTTCCGAAACGTCGCTCAAGCGGATTCAAATCTCCAGTTAATGGCCGGGGATCCGCATAGTCGCAAACTGCTTGCCAAAATCTTGAATGAACTTCTCTTGGCTGTTGCGCAGACCGCCGATCCCGACCAAGCCCTGAACGATTGGGAAAGGTATTTAAAAATTGGAGTGAACCGGACTCAATTGTTCAGTTATTTGGAAAATGCTCCTCGCATGCTTCATCTTTTATGCACGATTTTTGGAAACAGTCCCGCGATGACCCAAACCTTAATCCGGGATCCCATGCTCATATATTGGATGGGAGATGGCCGGGTAGTGAACCAACCACCTTCTCGTCGGGCTCTTTGGCAAGCCCTTCAAGAATCCCTGAGAGCTGTCAAAACCTATGAAGTCATGCTTAATGCCTTGCGTCGGTTTCATCGACGGGAACTACTCAGAATTGGGGTTCAAGATTTGTTGCGCGTGACCCACGTTTCAGAAACGGTCGCCACGATCTCTGACTTGGCCTGTGTGGTGATCCAATCAGCTTATGAAATCGTCAATGCCAGGTTGGCGAGGCAGTTTGGGACTCCTATGCACCGAGATCGTAGCGGAAAAATGGTGGAAACAGGTTTCGTGGTGATAGGGATGGGGAAGTTTGGCGGGTGGGAACTCAATTACAGCTCGGATGTGGATTTGATTTATGTGTACGCATCCAGCGATGGGAAAACCCAATCTGCCCGACGAGAAACCAGTGTATCAAATGAAGTGTATTTCGAAGCGCTTGCCCGCGACCTCACGCGGGAGCTTGGGGCCGCAACACCCGAAGGGATTCTTTATCGAGTGGACCTCCGGCTTCGCCCGGACGGTTCCGTTGGGCCGATAACCTCCAGCCTGAACGATGCCGTCCAATATTATCAGACCCGGGGACAGGACTGGGAACGGTTAGCCTTTCTGAAGGCCAAACCGGTGGCGGGGTCAATGAAACTGGGAAGGTCTTTCCTTGACCGCCTCCGGTCGTTTGTTGGGGGGAAAGGGGAACAGTCAAATGCCCGGGTACTTGAAATGGTTCGATACCTGAAACGGAAAATTCAGGCGAAGATGATCCGACGGGGGGAAATGAACCGGAATGTGAAATTGGGAACCGGGGGAATACGGGACATTGAATTCCTTGTCCAAACCTTTCAACTCTTGAATGGCTGGAAGTACCCCAGCCTTCTGGAACAGAACACCTTGATAGTTCTCGACCGGCTGGGTCAAGAAAAAATAATCCCTTCCTCCACTGCCAAGGAACTGTCTCGGGCTTATGTGTTCTTGCGGGATGTGGAGCATAAGCTTCAGATGGTCCATGAACTTCAGACCCATGTGCTTCCCGTGGAGGATGAAGAGCTTGCGAAATGCGCCGTCCGGCTGGGGTACCCGAAATCATCTATGGAATCTAACGCTGCGACCTTCTTGCGTGACTATCGAGAGGTCACCGCCTACGTTCAGAAAGAGTTTGAAGATCAATTCTCACGCTTGGAAAAATCTAGCCCCCAGGGGTGAAACCGGCCGTTTCATTCTCACTGCTTGAAGAAAAGGAAAATGGGGACTGGCTCCGGCACAGAAGGGGGCAATCCCTGATCAGGACAGTCCCCGCCGGTGCCTGCCCCCATTTTCATGACAGTAGGGTGATGGAGAGGTGTTATGGGCCTCATGCGGCGGGAGTTTCTTTCCAATCTGACATCTAGCCTAGGTGTGGTGCCCTTTTTGGCCATGAGTTCCCCTTCCTCGTGGGGGAGTCTCCTCTTTGAGCCTGAGGGAAACCTCGTTCCTCCAAAACCATTGCTTCCGAATCCCTTCCAAAAGAATGGAAAAGCCCTGGTTGCCTTAATCTATGGCCACGACCCGAACCAAATGATCCGGGAGGGAATAGACGTTCTAGGCGGAATAATGAAATTAGGCCTCAATGGGAAGCGCGTGCTCATCAAGCCCAACGTGGTGAATGGTCGTCCCCCTCCCAGCACCACCAGCCTCCAAGTCATTGCCGCGACGACGCAGGTGATCCGAGAGGCTGGAGCTATTGAAATTACTGTAGCTGATAGCTCGGGCGTGATTCGATTTCCAACCTCGGAGAATTTGGTTAAAACCGGGATTAGGAAGGTTGCAGAAAATGCCGGCGCAAAAGTGTTAGCGCTAGAAGACGAGCCATGGCTTCGGGTGGAGCCCAAGCAAGCCAAATTTCTGTCGCGCTACTTCGTCTCGAAACCGGTCTATGAGGCCGATGTCGTCATTAACCTTCCAGTGGTCAAGACTCATCGGTTTGCGAATTATTCTTGCAGTCTAAAAAACGCGGTTGGGATCGTCCATCCCCGCAATCGGCCTTCCGTCACGTTTTTGGCAGGCAATTGGCACGAACGCATTGCAGAATTAAATTTGGCCGTGCATCCCTTACTCACCATCGCGGATGGAACCACGATGATGATTGCAGGTGGGCCAACAAGTGGAACACCCGCCCAAGCGAATGTCGTGATCCTGAGCGGTGACCGAGTGGCCTTAGATGTAGTGGCTGTCGCCATTATTCGTTCTTACAAGTCCTGGTCGAAGGTGATGGACCGGGGGATTTGGGAACAGCGGCAGATCAAGCGGGCAGCCGAGCTCGGGCTGGGGATCAACTCTTCTGATCAGATTGAACTGGTGTCCCATTCCATCTCAGGGCCGAATTTGGCCTTTGCCAAACTCGTTGAAGCCATCCGTCTGGACCTACAGATTTAATGGGAGCCTAGGAGGCCGTCCGAGATTAGTGATCGTCACGAGGTTGTGTCGATTTGAGTCAGAATTTTCGATCGTGTGAGGCGAATAGTGGGGCCTATTGAACGAAAAGGATCGGAGAATCTGGCCAAATCCGGCCCAACCGTCGTAGATCAATCTAATCGCGGACAGCCTCCTAAGCAGGTCAACCATGACTCACTTTCGCCGAGCGGGAGCTCAAGGTTTTTACCCGACATCCCCAGATGACTTGCGTGTGGAGGTGGACAGTCTGCTGGTCCCGGGTGCACCAAAAATGCGAGTCATCGCGGGTGTGGTACCCCACGCCGGCTACCAGTACTCGGGGAAGGTGGCTGGGGCGGTCTTCTCGAAAATTGAATTTCCGGACACCTTTGTGATTGTCGGTCCGGACCATACCGGGTTAGGTGCTGGTGGAACCATCATGATCGAGGGGGTATGGGAGACCCCTCTCGGAAAGGTGGAAATTGACGTGGACCTGGCCCAAACAATCCTTTCCTGCACACAGGCCTTGGAGAGTGACCCTTTTGGCCATCCTAACGAGCACTCCATCGAAGCCCAACTGCCTCTTCTCCAAGGCTTCAACCGTCGGTTTCATATCGCTCCCATCTACTTATCGCCTAACAACGAGTATCCCACGTGTGAGGACATAGGACACTGCGTGGCCAAGGCCATTCAACCCTCCATGAAATCAGTAGTGGTTGTCGCTTCGACCGACATGACCCATTGTGGCCGTGTCTACCACCAGATTCCTCCTCGGGGCATGGCGGCTCACGAATTCGCCATCATGCAGGACCGAAAGGCCATCGAGGCGATCCTGGCCCTTAACCCTGCACAGCTATACATGACTGTCCGGCAAGAACAGGTCTCCATGTGTGGCCTCACACCCACGACCTCAACCCTTGTCGCAGCAAGGAACTTGGAGGAAAAGGAGTTGAAATCATCTCATACAGCACCTCAGGAGACGTGACGAAGGATTATGAGACAGTGGTAGGATATGCCGGAATCCTGATTCATTAAGAAAGAAGGAGATGAAAATCGCTCAGTCAGGATCTTCCTGCTCACCCGTGAGTCGCGTGTAGATAGTTCCCCGTGGGTTGATCTTAGCCCGAGAGTGGTTATCTTTCTGGAGCAGATAAGCAGGGACCCGGCCTATACACGGAGGTAGGCTCTACCATGGATATGAATCGCATGACCGTCAAGTTGCAGGAAGCCCTTCAGGTCGCCTCGGCGATGGCGATGAGGAGAAGCCATCAGGGGATTGATGTCGAGCACCTGCTGTTGGCGTTGTTGGAACAGAGTGACGGATCTGCAGGCCCCATTCTTGAACAATCAGGTGTGTCTCGAGCGGCGGTTCAGTCAGCCGGGGAACAAGCATTAAAGAAACTCCCCCAAGTGCAGGTCTTGGGAAGCGGACCCGGTCAGGTCCATTTGACCCCACGGATGGGAAAGGTGCTGACACGGGCGGAAGATGAAATGAAGACTCTCCGGGATGAATACACCAGTGTAGAACACGTTTTGCTCGCTATGGTTGAGGAAGGAGGGGTGCTGCGAAGGCTTGGGATTACGCGCGAGAAGCTTCTCGCTGGTTTGCAAAAAGTAAGAGGGAACCAGCGCGTCACCAGCCAGGACCCGGAAGGTACCTACCAAGCTCTTGAGAAGTATGGTCGCGACCTCACGAGGTTGGCCACTCAAGGGAAACTCGACCCTGTGATTGGGCGAGATGAAGAAATCCGCCGTGTGATTCAAATCCTCTCGAGGCGGACAAAGAATAATCCCGTCTTAATTGGTGAGCCGGGAGTAGGGAAAACCGCCATTGTCGAAGGGCTGGCTCAACGCATTGTGAAGAGCGATGTTCCCGAAGGCCTGAAGAAAAAGCGGGTTGTGGTCTTGGATATGGGCGCCTTGGTCGCCGGCGCGAAATTCCGCGGAGAGTTTGAGGAGCGGCTCAAAGCGGTGCTCAAGGAGATTCAAACATCTCATGGCGAAATCCTGCTCTTCATCGATGAGCTGCATACCGTCGTCGGTGCAGGTGCGGCGGAAGGGGCAATGGATGCCGCGAATCTTTTGAAACCCATGTTGGCCCGTGGAGAGCTTCATCTTATTGGGGCGACCACCCAAGTTGAATACCGCAAACGCATTGAAAAAGATGCAGCGCTGGAGCGGCGGTTCCAACCTGTCCTTGTGAACCAGCCTTCTGTGGAAAACACCATCTCTATTTTGCGAGGCCTCAAGGAACGGTATGAGGTCCACCACGGAGTGAGAATCAAAGACTCGGCGCTGGTCGCGGCTGCGAAACTTTCCCACCGATATATTGGGGATCGATTTCTCCCTGACAAAGCCATTGATTTGGTCGATGAAGCTGCCGCCCGGCTCAGAACGGAGATCGACAGCATGCCCGTTGAATTGGATGAAATTTCGAGAAAGGTGATGCAATTGGAGATTGAGCGGGAAGCTCTCAAGAAAGAATCCGACCAGGCAAGCCGGCATCGTCTTGGAACCTTGGAAGGGGAGTTGGAAGAGAGGCGCCGTGAATTTTCGTCCCTGACTTCCCAATGGGAAGCTGAAAAGGCTTCGGTGGGACGCCTCCATCAGATTCGGCAGCAGATCGAGGATGGGAAACGACAGATGGAACAGGCTGAGCGGGAATATGACTTGAACCGCGTGGCTGAGCTGCGCTACGGCACGCTTCCTCGGTTGGAGCGTGAACTCCAGTCGGAAGATGAACACCTCGGCCAGAAGCAAGGCACAAGTCGCCTTTTAAAGGAAGAGGTGGACGAAGAGGATATCGCCGAGGTGGTCAGCCGATGGACGGGAATCCCCATAAGTCGGCTCCTTCAGGGAGAAATGGAAAAGCTCCTAAAGCTGGATGAATTTTTGCACCAGCGAGTTGTGGGGCAAGACGAAGGCGTCAGAGTGGTGGCGGAGGCGGTTCTACGCGCACGGTCGGGAATCAAAGATCCCAATCGTCCTATCGGGTCCTTTTTATTCTTGGGGCCCACCGGAGTTGGGAAAACGGAGTTGGCAAGAGCTTTAGCCCACACCTTGTTTGATGATGAAGCGAATCTCGTTCGCCTTGATATGTCGGAATATATGGAAAAGCACACAGTGGCGCGACTCATTGGAGCTCCCCCGGGCTATGTCGGGTACGAGGAGGGAGGGCAGTTGACCGAGGCGGTCCGCCGCCGGCCCTTTTCGGTCATTCTCCTGGACGAAATTGAAAAGGCGCACCACGATGTCTTCAACATCCTGCTCCAGGTTCTGGATGATGGACGGCTGACCGATTCTCAGGGGCGCACGGTGGATTTCAAAAATACTGTGTTGATTATGACCTCCAATATTGGAAGCCAGGAAATTTTGGATGCCCAACTGCGAGGCCTTTCGTTTGAAGAGCTGCAATCGATTGTGATGGAGGAGGTTCGCCAGCACTTCCGACCAGAATTTCTCAACCGAGTCGATGATATGGTGGTCTTCCATCCGCTGACGGCGGAAGACCTCGCCAAAATTGTGGAACTTCAACTTGCGCGATTGAAGGCACGACTAGAGGATCGTCGGATTACCCTCGAAATGACCCAGGCAGCCATTTCCGATATAGCCACGAGAGGGTACAACCCGGTGTATGGGGCCCGCCCGCTGAAACGGCTTATTCAGCAGAATATTGAAACACCGTTGGCCAAACTCTTGGTGAAAGGCGAATTGAAAGACGGGGACACCGCGACGGTGGATTATAAGGATGGAGAGATTGTGATTGTTTCATCCGTCAGGAAGGAATAACCAAAAGGTGTGAAGTGGGCCGGGTGGAGCTTCCGCTGACAAGCTCATGCAAGGCAGCCATGGTGAACATCAGCCAGTCCAGGAGTGAACTCCGGCGTTTGAGGAGTAGCATATTTTGGTTAAGATTTCCCCAAAATCACCTGTAGGAGTTTTTCGTTCTGGCCCCGGAGGATTCGTATGGCGACCCGTTGGCCTGGTGTTGTGCGCTCGATGAGATAGTTTTTCAATTGAGCCGGGGATGTGATGGTCGTTTCCTCAATGGAGAGGAGAATATCACCTTTGCGGAGGCCTCCTTTTCGAGCGGGCCCAGAAGCCTTAGCCACGGCGACTCGCCATTGGATCCCCTTTTTGACGACGGTCATCTGAATGCCGAGCTTTGGAAATTCAAGATGTTTCCCCTGAATGAGTGCCGTGGTTATCCGGTGCGCTAATGGACCCGGTACCGCAAAGGCAAATCTGCTACAGCGTCGTTCTCCCTGGGTTGTTTCTGTCTGAATAATGGCATGAACCACGCCTACAATTTCCCCTCTCACGTTAAAGAGCCCGCCACCAGAATTACCGCTGCAGGCGGATAAGTCGATCTGCATGAGCCTTGACTGGACAGTGGGCAGGAATGTGTTTGGATTTCCGATGCGTCCAAAACCTAGTGCGGGACCCCACCCGAGGGGATACCCCACGGTGAAGACCTCCTCTCCGGGTTCAGGGTCGGTGTCGCCAAATGGGATTGAACCGAGTCGTGACGTGCCGTCTTGATGGTTGACCCGATAAACAGCGATGTCCAGAAAAGCATTGACTCCAGTCAGCACCGCTGGCAATTCTTGTAGATCCTCCGTAAGGACGGTGATGTTATTCGGAATGACGGGTTTCCCTCTTTCGGTGCCCTTGACCGCATGGCTCGCTGTTAGGATATAGCCATCCCTAATATGGACTCCGGTTCCCCGCACCGAAAAATGTCTTTGGGTGGCTTGGCTTGGGGAGTCCTCCACGTGTCGCAGGATACCAACGGTCGCGGCTTTGGCACGCTCAATTGCCTTGGAAAGCTGATGATCGGGAACTTCTCCCATGGCTGGAGGCGCGGAAAAACAGAGGGCCAAAACTACGATGAGGATTGGGGGTTTCAACGTTATTGGTGGGGAGGCTGTTAATGTCATTCATTTCTCCTTATCAAAGGGACAAAAAGGTATTAAGCTGAAATGCTCAACTTTGGTATAGCGAGTGAAGCCTGGAGGGTCAAGATACTACCCAATACAAATGGAAGCGGGACGTGAGGTCTGTTTTACCTGAAATGCAGTCAATCTCGTTTCCGAGGGGGGTATCCAGATCGTATGACTTATGAACTGGGTAATAGATTGTAACATTGCCTGGGGTTGGGGGACTTAAGTGTAAAGGTCAAGAAAGAATTGGGGTTCTCAGGTGCAACTGAATCCTATTCTTTTAAGAATTGTGTTTCCTGATAATGGTTCGCCGTCGGGATTCATTGTGCCTTGCACGGAGGCAGGAGGTTGATCATGAAAACGTTTAGCTTTTTGGCCATTCTTGGTTTGGTAGGCTGCCTGGCTGTTGCTTGGGGTGGTCCCTCGGACAGTGGCGTTCCCAATGGGGGACCTCTGGCTAAGGCCACCTTTGCGGGGGGATGTTTCTGGTGCATGGAGCCCCCTTACGACAAGTTGGAGGGAGTGATCTCCACCACCTCAGGGTACACCGGTGGGCAGAAAGCCAATCCCACGTATGAGGAGGTGTCCGCTGGAATCACGGGGCATGCAGAGGCGGTCCAGGTTCTGTATGACCCGACCAAAATCAGTTACGCGAAATTGCTGGATGTCTTCTGGCGTAACATTGATCCGACCACCCCGGATCGGCAATTTTGCGATGTGGGCCTTCAATATCGGACGGGAATCTTCTATCACAACGATGAGCAAAAACAGTTGGCCGAGCAATCCAAGCAAGCTGTAGGGCAATCTAAAACCTTTCCCGAACCCATTGTCACCCCAATCACCGCCGCGACGGAGTTTTTCCCTGCAGAGGAATACCACCAGGATTTTTATCAGAAAAATCCCTTTCGCTATAAATTCTATCGCTATGGCTGTGGACGGGATGCACGCTTGGCCGAACTCTGGGGGGAAGCCTAAGCTGGGTTTCCCTTTGCCTCTTGAAAGCCTTTAACTCTTCCTATGGCTGGGCCCGCTCCACCAGTCCTCTTCGATATTACTCTCAAACTTTCCTCCCACACCCTCCTGTACCCGGGTGATCCCGCTCCCCTTGTTACGCGGACTTCAGATTTGGGCCAAGGGGATTCCCTCACCACTTCTCATCTTTCTGTCAGTTGCCATGTGGGAACCCATGTTGATTCACCGGCTCATTTTATTGCACATGGGGCGACCCTGGATGACTTGCCTTTGGACTCGTTTTATGGTCCGGCGGTGGTTGTTGATCTGGTGGGAAAAGCCGTCATTGAAGTCGCCGATTTCACCTCGGTAGAAATTCCGACGTCTCATCATATTCTGCTCAAGACCGATAATTCAGCCTTCCTCAAGCTCGATACCTTTGCAAGTTCTTATTGTGTTCTGTCACCGAAAGCCGCTGAGTACCTCGCCGATTTGAACCCTCTTTCGGTAGGGTTTGATTATTATAGTCTTGATCCCTACCAGGAGAATGGCTTGCATCCCGCTCACACCACGCTTGCACGCGCCAATATTCCCGTGTTTGTGTGCCTTGATCTGGGAGAAATTCAGCCGGGGGGTTATCTATTTGCTGGGTTCCCGTTACGCCTGGCGGGCGCTGAGGCCTCGCCGGTCCGGGCATTATTGATTGCCAACCAGTGATGGGTGGGATATTACCCAGTCGAAAAGCTCACTTGAATAAAGTTCTTCCGTATCTGACCGGGAGGGGCTGTCCAGAAGTCACAAGAAAAGCCACGCGCTGCCCAGCTCTTTTGTACTCTGCCACGATTGAGGGTTGCCCGACTTCTCCATCGCCGGGGTGGGTGTTAAAGGAAATGGGAAAAAGCCGGGAGAGTTTCCCTTAATTGGCCACCTTGTCAGTGCAAATGCTTTCCGTTACAGTGACCTGGCTTTTGGGGAAGTTTCCTGCTAGGGATCAGAGCCATGCGCCTATCCGGAGGGGCCATCGGTCTCTTAAAAGAATACATGCATGACATGGTCGAGCAGGCCAAGCAGGAGGAAGCTGCAATTCAATCCTTTGGGTACGCCTCTCAGCCGTACCGTGCGGATCAGGCGATTTCCGACCTCTTAGCCATTTTGGATGACCGGATCGAATCCGAGGGAGTCCAGATGGGATTGCCCGTGGAATTCCTCCATCAGATGTGGATGCTCTGCAATGAGGCTGGAGGCCACATCGGCGAGACGGTTTGGCTGAAAAAAAACCTGGAGAATACCCCTCCTTCCAAAGCCCGCACGCGTGAACTCACCTACCACGCCCTCATCGAGTATCTGGAAAGCCAGCCGGAGTGATGGGTTGGCAATCCTGAAAGGTAAATTCCAGCGCCAGCCATTCCTCTCGAGACCGTTTCCCAACCAATCCCCAACCTTCCGGGGCAAGGGCCATCGTCATTTCATCATGATCCTCAATCAGAATTCCAGAGATCAACAGGCGACTGTCCACCGTGGCGTGATGAGAAAATTGGTGTCGATGTTTGAGAATGGTTTGGCGATCTAAATTAGCCAGGATGATATCCCAAGGCGATGGTTCGAGATCTTCCAGCCCGGTCGCGCAGAGATCCAGTTCAGGGCCGAACCCATTGAGGCGTGCGTATTCTTCCGCACACTCGATCGCCACGGGGTCATGGTCAAATCCTCGGGCGGACCTGGCACCCAGCCGGAGGGCAGCCATGGCCAGGATCCCGGTTCCAGTCCCAATGTCCAGAACGGTTTCGCCTCCCCGAATGATGTCCTCCAACCATTCCATCAGGAGTTGGGTGGTAGCATGGTGACCGGTGCCAAAGGCCTGTTTGGGGTCAATGATGAGCTCGATGGTGTGAGGGCCCATCGGCACGGACTCCCAGCTTGGACGAATAAGGAACCGCTTTCCAATCCAAAGGGGACGGACTTGGGCCGCCCACCGCGCATTCCAGTCTTCCGAGGGGATTTCCTGGACTGTCAGATTGCTTTTAGGCTGGGGATCACCCAGCTGCCTCAACGCCTGATGGATGGTCTCAAGGGTTCGCGTATTCCATTCATTTCGTTCCCAATACAGGCGAACCCTTCCGTTTTCTTCCCAGGCCCCCACCATTCCTGATAGGTTCAGGAGGCCGGCCAATTCCGTTGCGTCGATGGCCGACGCAATGGAAACTTCGATGTAGGACTTATCCATGATCGTTGACGGTCCGACTAGGAGACTGCACTGTCCACGAACTTTATGCCAGATCCATTAGAAAAAAGACGGCCAAAGGCCCTCGAGCGCGGGATTGCACGGGCCGAGCGCCTTCTTGAACGAGGGGCTCGGACGAGTCTGACCATAAGCCGGGGGCGAATGGCGATTTTCATCACCGCGTTCCTGGTCTGTTTGGCCCTGTATAAGTCCGAGTGGTTTCAAGCCGGGAATACGGCGCTCGCGGGTTTTGTACTGCTGTTTCTCACCGTGGCACATTACCATACTCGGCTTGAAGACCGCTTGCACCGACTCCGGCTATGGCAGGGAATCAAACGGTCGAACCTCGGGCGCCATCGGTTGGACTGGGAGAAAATCCCCCACTCCGATGTTCCGACGCCACCCTCACATCCCTATGCCGCTGATCTGGACCTCACGGGCGTTCATTCCTTGCTCCGCCTGGTAGATTCCACCATCACGTCGGGTGGCCAAAGGGTGTTGGCCGCCTGGTTCTTGAACCAAAATCATACGCTGTTGGAGGAACCTGATTGGCAGAACCGGCAGGCTCTCGTCAAGGAGTTGAGCGACCTTCCTTCCCTTCGTGACCGCATGGCTTTGGAGGCCCAGCTTGTTAGCAAAGGGGCGCTCAAGGGCGAATCCATCATGGCCTTGCTGGAGAAACCACTCGAGTTCTCGAGGCTAATTCCCATTCTCCTGACGGCCTCGGTGCTTTGTGCCATGACCCTGGTCTTGATTGTGCTCTGGGCGGGGTGGGGCTTTTCTAACTATTGGGCGTTTTCGTTTGCGGCCTATGCCTTGCTCTACCTGTTTACGGCCGGATCCATTAAACCGGTATTCGGCCGTGTGCTGTTGCTCTATGATGAACTGAGAAAATTGGGATCGGTGGTTCACCGCCTTGAGCGGCGATCATTTCAGAACACTCCAAACCTCCAAGATCTGTGCCGTCCTCTTATCACGAGTCCTTCCCGGCCTTCAAAAGAAATTCAGCGCCTGGCCCGGATCTGCCATGGTCTAAGCGTCAAGGCGCATCCGTTAATTCATTTAGCGGCCAATGCCCTGGTGCCGTGGGATTTAGGGTGGATCTTCCGGCTCCAACGCGCCTGTATCCACCTCCGGTCAGTTCTGCCAAGTTGGCTCGATTGTCTGGCAACCCTGGATGCGGCGGCTTCGTTGGGGGGATTTGCCCATCTGAACCCAGCCTATGCGTGGCCGGTTCTGAACGGGGCTCACACCGATCCCCAATCGGTTGGCCTGATGGCCAAGTCCCTTGGGCATCCCTTGATCCCGGCCAAGCAACGGGTGGCGAATCATGTGGAGATTCGCGGTCGCGGGCGGATCCTGCTCGTGACGGGGTCCAACATGTCGGGGAAAAGCACCTTTCTCCGCACCGTTGGGCTCAACCTGTGCCTGGCCCAGGCCGGGGCTCCGGTTTGCGCCGAATCGTTTGAATGGTCCTGGATGCGGCTGTACTGCTGCATTCGGATCAGCGACTCGCTCGAAGAGGGTCTATCGTATTTCTATGCCGAGGTGAAGCGCTTGAGGGTGGTGCTTGATGCCGTGAGAGATCACACCCAACCACCGGTCCTCTTCCTGATCGATGAAATTTATAAAGGGACGAACAATCGGGAACGCCTACTCGGGAGCGAGGCCTTTATTCGCGAATTGATTTTGGGCAACGGGCTGGGTTTGATTTCCACCCACGATTTGGAGCTGGCGGGGTTGGGCAAGGAGTTAGCGTCGGTGACTAACCTGCATTTTCAGGAAACGGTTGACGATGGACAAATGCAGTTCGATTTTCGACTCCGGCCAGGTCCCTGTCCCACCACGAACGCGCTCCGAATCATGGCCAAGGAAGGATTGCCGGTTCCCGAGATGTAAAATGAATGGGCTGAAAAGAAGGAGCAGTTAAGGGAGAATCAACTGAACATCCTGCGTCTCTTGGTCGGTTTTCTCTCCGGTGGAGGTTCCGCAATGCGCACAGAGGTACTCGTACAAGTTTCCGGTGGGGAGCACTAGCAACAATCGCTCTCTCGTCGGGGTGGCCGTTTTGCAGGATGGGCAATAGAGCAGCGACGCGCGAAAGGACGAAAATTGAGCGTTTTTTGATTTGGCGGGGTAGGCCGGCCCCGGACGCATTCCCGGGGGAAAAGGGTTTCGGGCCTTTGGCGGAAAAGGAAAGCGAGCCATGACGTGATCTTATCGAAGGGAATTGAATCGGGTCAAGGTTGAGGTCGTTCCCGGAGCGTGAATGGGATGCGTTCGTATCTGTTCGTATGCTACCTGCTTAGAAAGTGCGTAAGGGGTGAGGCGTGAAATGTGAGGCGAAAATCCTTCTTCGCGCGTTACGCCTTACGCTTGACGCTTCACAAGGTTTGTTGCCCATTTTCATGATGCATGAGAGGACAGCAGGCCCAGGTCGAACTGCTTTGAATTGCTGTTTCGGAAAGGTTGGGGTTTCTCTGAAAGGAAGAATTTGGAATTTGGCGGGCGCTGACCCCCTTGAACTCAGCGATGGGCTCTCGAGCCGTAGCAGGGAGAGGAAAATTGTGAGGTTCGGTGTGGGAGATTCAAAAATCCAGAGGGCGAAAGCCTCAAGCTCCCTGGCGTTTCCCGATTCGTTGTTTCAACCGCCAGGCCGCGAAACCGATCAGGCCGGAACTAAGAAGGATGAGGGAAGCAGGTTCAGGGTTGGCGATGGTGCCAGCAGCGAGGGTAAGCCCTTGGACCGAAAATTCGTGACCCGACGCCTGTGGGTTGGCTGAGAAGACAATCTGGTTAAAGGCCGTGGGAGTTAAGGCAATCGTATACGCGCCGTTGGGAGCGCTCGTATTGTCCTGCACGAACAAGGTTGGGATCCCGCCATCTAGGGCATAATAACCGGACTCGAAGCTACCACCCTCGTAAAACAAGTCAGTGATCTGGATCTGTTGGATGAGCAGGTCCACACCCGAAGGGGGCGTAAAAGACAACGACAGGACCTCGTTAGTGTCAATTTCGTCGTTTTCCCCTCCCCAAACACCATACCCGTCAACATTGTCCCAGTAGATATGCCCCGGTGTGGCGGACACCTCAAGCGAAATCTCATAGCCGTCTATGGAGAGCTGTGTGGAAAAGAAAGAGGAATCGCCAGGATTAAAGGAAGAATCGCGGAAGTCGATGACAGTGACCCCAAACGCGTTGGCGGTCACGAAGAAGAAGGCCGCGGTCATAGGAGTGATCAAACGGTTCATGGTTCACCTTCCCTGCAGGGGGACATTCTCAAACAAGATGAGCCCGGCTGGGCCTCCTAATGTCTTTATCGGGTTGAGCGATGTCTACTTGAGGGGATACCAGGGGAGTAATGTGTAGGGGTCGGGTGGCCGGGAGGCTCGGAGACCGGTGCCGAGCAGAGTCGGAAAGGAATCTACCAGAACGAAAAATACAGAGTGAAACGAAAAGGATTGACGCCCGGGGTCCGGGAAGCCAGCCGGTATCCTGGAGGGATATAGGAGGCCGGCCGGTATCCCGGACCGTCGGGGCTTACTGATCTCTTACTGCGAGGCCCCTTTTTTTCGCCGCCACTGATGCAGCGCGAGGCCGGCGAGGCCGATCCCGAGCAAGCTGAGCGTCCCCGGTTCGGGAATCACCCCGCCCGGAGGACTCCCACCAGCCGACACTTGAGAAAACCGCTACTCAAACTGTGTGATTCCGCTTAAGGGCCCAGGCGCGAGCTCAAGGAGGATTCGTGTGTCGACAAATATTTCTGACTGTTGTGACAAAAAGTTTACGTTTTGGAAGAGGAGATTATTGCCAGTACTGTCAGCAGCAACCTGCTTGAATACATCACCCCCAAATTCGTCCAATACTGGAGAACTAAACTGATCATCTTTAAAGACATCTTCGTCGATAGTGAAAAACCCATCACCTCCAAAAAAGAAATCATTCACCCCCACTTCCAACGAGTTGTCCTTGATCAGACTAGCCCCACTGTTTGTGGACACCCTGAATTGGAATTCAAGGAATAAACCCCCGGTGTCTGAACTCAACGCATCGTTCGAGGCTACATAACTCAGCCCCGGGTTTAATGCATCGCCGAATGTGGTCACGTCGATGTCCCTCAAATCCACATTATTGTCATTGCCATTTAGAGGGATTGCCCACCTATCAAATTGTTTGTCGAAAATGGAGAGAGTAGCGCCCTGTGTCAGGGCAAGGAGAGAGGTCGCTTTGGCTTGCTGGACCCCCAAGGTGAAGATTCCAATAAACACGGCCATGGCCGCCAATGCTTTGCTTGCTCGTAAAGTTTTAACCTACTCATGATCCTAACCTCCTTTTATCAGCATGGGCAGACTATCCCATGTGGTGAATGGTTGGCATGGTGCTGCCTAGGTGCTGATTAATTGCAATTACTGTTCCTTTGTGGGGTTTCGTGTGAATTTTTCAGATAAGGTGTTGGTTTATTGATGGTTTTTCGGTTCGTCTCGGTTGGGTCCTATTGGGAGGGGGAGTCAGAATGTGTAAAAAATTCCGACGAGTTTTGGGGGTGAGCAGGAACCTCAAGGAAATAACACTAGCGAAAACAAACGGATAGAAACGATTTCAAAATCGTAAAAAAGTTTTACAACATTGGGGATGGAAGAGGTTTTCTGTGAATGACTGATCAAACCTGATCAGCAGTCATGGAGAAGTACGCGGAAAAGCTAATGTGTAAAAACTTGTATTCCTTCTTTCAGGCAGTGTCAGGTGAAATTGCGTAGGTGATCGGTAACTGTCAGGGAAAAACCTCCGTCTGTCATCCCCGCAGTTTGTAGCGGGGATCCATCTTGCTGTTTCCGCCAGGGGGCGGAAAAGATGGATGCCCGCTAAGGTCCGCGGGCATGACGGGACGAGGATGCACGGACCTCAACCAAGTCCACTGAACTTGAACTTCATCGGACAGTGTCTGAGAGATAGAGTCTAAGTTTTTACAGCAATGCACCATTGGGGCAAGAAGCCAGGAAAATCCGCTTACTTTCTCGGTATGGAAAAGAGGATCCCCTGCGAGTCACCTAGCTCATGGCCCGTTGGCCTGTCGGAAACTTTATCACCGTTCAGAGCGAACGGTTTCTCCTTCTTCGTGACAGTCGTATGCCTTCATCACCAGGTGCTTGAAGTCTCTTCATAACTCCCGTCAGCCCTCTTTACAGCCTCCCGTGCCGATGAGTGGCCCCGCTGTCCCGGACTCGGCCCATCACTAGATTTTTTTCATCATCAAATCAAACATTTCGGAGTCACGTTCTGTGTAACCTGGTGGAGATCCTCACACCGGCATCCTTCTTGCCATAGATTGCGTATGCACTTTTGGAAACGAAAAAATGGCAGGTTCTTGGGTAGTCAACACCGAAATCATTCAACCTAATGGATTGTGAGGAAACCATGAAGAAAATTATTGGCATCCTAATCACCGTGGCTCTTGTCTTTCCAGCCAGCGCCCTGGCCCTCGAGTCCGCAAAGGAACTGAGCGCCAAGGCGCTCAAGGAGTGTCAGCAAGGCCGAAATGCAAATGCGAGTGCGGTCCGCCTCGCATCTTTTGAGCAGGCGCAAGCCTTAGCGGAACGGGCACTTGATCTGGACGACCAACTGGCAGAGGGCCATTTTGCGCTGTTTTGCGGCCTAGGTGAGCAGATGCGACTCGATGGAGAGTCTCTCTCCTCCTTGTTCGGATTGAGCCGAATAATCAGCGCGCTGGATCGGACCCTTGAACTAGACCCCAATCATCTGGACGCCCTTTCAGCCAAAGCCACCTTTTTGGTCAAGCTCCCTCGCCTCTTAGGCGGTGACCCTGAAAAAGGCGAACAACTCCTGCGCCGTGTTATTCAAGAAGATCCCACCAGCATCCATGCCCGTGTCACTCTGGCGCAAATCCACGCTGATCGAGGCGAATATGGGAAGGCGAGGGTTCTTGCCACCCTCGCCCTGAAGCACGCCGAAGACCAGCAGCGCCAAGACCTCATCCCCGAGGTGCGTACCCTTTTGGCGAAACTTCAAATCGTAGCCAAACTTTAAACACATTGGATTGCGACCGGTCTGAAAGGCTGCCCGAACATGACAGGGAGGAAGGGAAATTTCGGCTTTCCCCCCACCTATGCAGAAGCGATCGCGTGAGGCTCTTCCCGTACAGGCTGCCCGTTTTGAAACAGGATGCTGTTGGAGGGGAGGGCGGGAACCCGTTCACCTGGCAGGATTATTCCGACGAGATTGAGCGGGTCCGACCCGGACAGGCGAATTTCTTGTGCCCCTGCGTGCGGGTCTCGGCGGACGGCCCGTAAGGCTTCGACGGCTTCGGGAAGCCCAAACTGCTCTCCCGTAAATCCGGCCACAAACCGGCCGCCTCGGATTTCCCCGCGCAACTCCATCCGCCGGTAGATCATGAGTAAGTCTCGCCAGGCCGTGAGCAGCGTTTCCCGTTTGACCAGATCGCGGAATACGATTCCATATCGGTGCAAGAGTTGTCGTGCCCATGACTCCGTGGGTTGGTGGGATTCCGCCTCGGGCTGGTGGCCAAAAGGTGCCTCAACGAGCAAAGACCAGCGGCCGATGGAGTGGCGCGGACGTTTGGTTCGTTCCCGGCCAATGCCTCTTCTACGCTTGGGGTCCAAAAGGGCGCGCAGATTGTCAAACCCGTCGGCGCTAGCAAGTCCCGAACTGGCGAGTTCCCATAGCCCCTGCTCTACTTCTGCCTGGAGTTGACCTGTCCCCCGGACAAGGTCGATAAAAAAGCTCGCCCCTCGGTCTTGGAGAAAGCGATAGAGTTTTTGAGCGATCCCGCTCAATTTCTCAGGCAACAAGGCCTGGCTCGCCCGGCCCCCTTTTCTGGCCAGCTCAAGCAACCATTCAGCGTCTTCGCGAGGAAACACACAAATCGGGGCAAGGCTCGTGGGAGTGATTCGCTGCTTTCGCTTAGCCCCCAAAAGGCTTTCTTGCTGGAGGGGTGGTATCAGCCGACCCCAGGTGACCGTTCCACGAAGGCACAGATAGTCGAGTGTGTCAGGGCTGTAGGTCGCCATCCGCCTCGAAAGTATTTGCGGTTCCCATGCCGAGGCGGCAGCTTCAAATCCGGCTAATTGTTTAAGAATTTCGAACAAGCCAGCTTCCCCATGCAGACGGGCTGTGGGTGCGACATGCTGCCAGCGGAAGAGGAACCGCATGAAGTCCGTGGCCGAAACCGGTTCAATTTCGCGCCGGAGGGTGGTAACAGTCCGTCGGTGAATGCGGGCCAGCAGTCGGCGGTTGCACCATTCTTCCTGATGGGTTGAATGGCCCTTCACCTCCTCCCCTCCTCTTATTGGAGTGGTTGAGGTTGTCCAAGGTCGAAATTGGCCACGGAGGACTTCGCCTTTCGCCTCTAATTGCAGCAGGGCTGTGTGAATGGCTGAAGGCGGCAGGTATAGCTTGTTGGCTACCTCTTCTGCGGTGATTGGCCCGAGGCATTCCATCCACCCTCGGACAATCGGCAGGACGGCTTCCTGTGGATCACCAGGGGAAGACTGCCAGTCATTCTCTTTGGTTGGGCACCGTCCCGAGTGAATTGCCAAGGTGGGAAAAATGGCATGGAGCGCAGGCAGGTGTTCCGGCGCCGTCCATCCATGCAAGAGGGCCCCTTCGGCTGGAACAGTGACGACAAGGGCCTGACCACGCTCGATCAACGGTGGCAGAAATTGAGACCAGGTCGAAGCCTCCGCTTCGGGCACCCAGACAAGAGATTCCAGGACTTCCTGCAACTCGTCTGAACTTCGAACGAGAGGCCACGCCTCCTCGCAGACCGATGCGATGACGGTGGGATCAAGAGCACCGACCTTCCCCGCCTCCTCCGGGGAGAGCACCTGGCGCATGTTCACGGCGCGGGCGCGGCGTTCTTCCAGGGGTGCATCATCCAGGAACGCATAGGGATTGGCGTTTAAAATTTCATGAGAAAAAGGGGAGGGGGCGGGTGATTCGACCGAGAGGCATCGAATGGCCCCTTCCTCCATGCGAGTGAGGAGGGTGGTCAGGCCGTTAAGATCCATGGCTTCCTCCAGGCAATCCCGAATGGTTTCCTGAACGAGCGGATGATCCGGGACTGGAATCGGGCCTACATGGTTTTCCTGACAGGCGGTGGCCATGGGAAACACGGACACCAACAGGTCCTCCGCTCGCATGCGCTGGATGTGGAGCGGGACCCGCCGCCCGTTGCGAAATCTTAGCAGCGCCAGGGACCGGTTGGCATTCCACCGCCAACGGGCGGTGAACATCGGGGCGGCTAGCAGGGCCTGCACGAGGACTTCCCGCACGGTGTTGGGGTGCAGCATGTGGAAAATGGTTTCGAGAGGAAAGCTGTGTTGTTCCCCGAGCGACAGTACGAGCCCCTCATCCGTTGCGGCGGCTTGAAGCTCGAAATCAAAATTCACGCAAAATCGTTTTCGCAGAGCCAAGCCCCAGGCCCGATTCACCCGTCCTCCGAATGGCGAATGGATGACGAGTTGCAAGCCTCCGGCTTCATCAAAGAACCGTTCGGCAATGATGGTGTCCTGCGTTGGGACAGCCCCCAGAGCGCGATGCCCCGCCGTGATGTAAGCGAGGGCTTGTTCGGCTCCTCGTTGGTCCAGGCCGCATTCCGTCTGGAGCCATTCAAGTGCCGGGGAAGGACCTGATCCGGTTTGAGCCGGCTGGTTTGCCGTTGGGGCGGGATTTTCCTGGGTCATCCGTTGGCTGACTTCACTCCGAAGCAGAGCGACTTCTTCTGAGAGCTCTATCGTCCGGGATGGTGCTTCGCCCCGCCAAAAGGGAATCGTCGGTGGAGCCCCATGGGCATCCTCGACCCTCATGGTCCCTGTTTCCACTCCTCGAATGCGCCAGGAGGTATTCCCCAATAAAATAATGTCCCCGGCCAGACTCTCGACAGCAAAGTCTTCGTCGACGGACCCTACGGTTGTTCCCTGAGGCTCCGCCACTACCGTGTAGGTGGCGGTATCGGGAATGGCCCCCCCTGATGTCAAAGCAGCAAGCCGCGCCCCTCGTCGAGGACGAAGGCAATGGCGGGAGCGATCGTGAAACACATAGGCCAGTTGCCGACCACGGCCTGGACTAAATCCTTCCGCCACCATACGGACCACCGCGTCGAATTGCTGGCGGGTTAAGTCTCGATAGGGGTAGGCACGGGTACAGAGGGCATAGAGATCATCCTCCCTCCACTCTTGGGTCGCGACCGCTGCTACGATTTGCTGGGCCAGGATATCCAAAGGGTGGGGAGGGACGGTCACTCGATCCAGGTTCCCTTGCCGGATGGCTCGAATGAGCGCCGCGCATTCAACGAGTTCGTCACGGGTGGTGCAAAACAGCCGGCCTTTGGGTATCGCCCCAACCCAGTGGCCGGCGCGTCCTATGCGTTGGAACCCTGTGGCAATGGCCCGTGGAGAGCCAATTTGACACACCAGATCCACAAACCCGATGTCTATGCCGAGTTCCAAGGAGGCCGTCGCCACCACGACTCGGGTCTGCCCTTTTTTAAGGCGTTCCTCGGCGGACAGGCGAATCCGGCGCGACAGGCTGCCATGATGTGTGGCTACGTTCTCCGCGCCCAGCCGGTCGGTGAGGTGATGGGCAACACGTTCGGCCAGCCTGCGTGTGTTGACGAACACCAGGGTGGAGCGGTGTTCCTGAACCAGCTCCGTGAGGCGGTCATAGACGTCGGCCCAGATGGCATTGGTGGCCACTGCACCAAGTTCATCCTTGGGGGTTTCCACGGCCAGGTCCATTTCCCGCTTTGGTCCAATGTTGATGATGGAACACGGGCCTTCCCTCCACGGTTCCCCCGGCCTTTCGATTTCTTGTTGGGGGTCCCGCCCCACCAGGAATCGTGCGATTTCTTCCAAAGGCTTTTGGGTGGCCGACAAACCGATTCGGATGGGCGTGGTGTGGGTGAGGGCGTCAAGCCGTTCCAACGAGAGAGCCAGATGCGCCCCCCTTTTATTGGCCGCGACCGCATGAATTTCATCCACGATCACCGTTCGAACATCCCGCAAAATGTCCCGGCTTTTTTGAGCGGTCACCAGGAGAAAGAGGGACTCGGGCGTGGTGACCAAAATATGCGGGGGCCGTTGGAGCATTTGCCGCCGGTTTTTTGCCGGGGTGTCCCCAGTTCGCACTTCGACCCGCAGCTCGGGAAGGAGGCAGCCCGCTGCCAGCGCGATTTCGGAAATCTCGGCCAATGGCTGCTGAAGGTTTTTTTGAACGTCGTTGCTTAACGCCTTGAGGGGAGAAACATACACCACGTGGATTTGGTCCTTCAGCTCATGGCGCAGGGCCATTTTAAGCAGTGTGTCAATGCAGGAAAGGAAGGCGGCCAGGGTTTTGCCCGCACCCGTCGGGGCGGCGATGAGCGTATTGCTTCCGGACATGATCGCCGGCCAGCTTGCCACCTGAACCTCGGTGGGTGTCCTAAATTTTTGATGGAACCACTTGGCAATGACAGGATGGAAGTGGGTCAGGGGCATGAGGTGGGCATCATAGCACAGTTCAGCCCGCTTTCTGGGCCAGGTGCCTCCATGCGGATGAAATCAAGAGTGTGGATTTTCTTGGAACATTACGTCGGGATGATGTCTCGGAGGGGAAAGGGGGTCTGAATTCTGTCAGTGAGGCCCAAAGGCCCCTTGAGTGTTTAGTTTCCAGGTTGGATGTTATGAGCGCGTATGGCAGCGGCTTGGTTCTCAACCATTTTTGCTTCCTCGTCCCTGTTGCTTTGTCGGAGGAGTCCTGCGTACTGGTCGAGAATGGTGGCGAGGTGAGGGTGGTAAGGGCCAAGTGTTTTCTCGGTAATCCGTATGGCGCGTGCGTACCACTCCTCGGCCTGGTCATACCTTCCCTGCGCCTGAGTCACGACAGCCAGTCTTTTGAGAATTTGGACCAGGTGGGGATGCTCAGGACCTAACAGCCTCTCTAGAATTCCAAGACCTCGCCGCAAGAGTGGTACGGCCTTAGGATACTGCCCCTGGGTAAAGTACAAGGAGGCCAGGTTGTTCAGCCCCAACACGAGGTCGGGATGGTCGGATCCCTGAATTTTCTCGACGATGGTTAACGACTGCCGGTAGCTTAACTCTGCCTGCTCATATTCTCCGAGGGCTTCCTGGGCAGCGCCCAGATTGTTCAATGTATGTACAAGACGAGGATCGGCTTGACTGGTTGATTCTAAGGAGTCAAGCGCCTCACAAAACAACCGTTTGGCTTTGGGATACTGCCCATGGTTGTAGGCGTACATACCGGCTGTGTTCAGGGTTTCCCAGGAAGGTTGCTGGGCTGGAGCCAGGGAGGCGTACAGACTGAGCCAAAGGATTAGGGCCAGAGATCGCCATTTTGTGGACATGAAAGAAATCCGGCTCTATGGAAAGCAGCCCTGCGGCGCTCATTGGCTCGGGGGCATTCCGGCGGTCCTGGCCGGGTGTTTAAACAACACCAACAGCCTGCTAGCGGTTCAGGGGTGTAATGGAGCTTCTTTCAAATTCATGGGATTTTTGAAGAGATCGCCGGAATGAATGAAACGTGTACCAGCATAGCACTGCTACGGTTGCCCCGACAGCATCGGCGAAAAGATCCAGCCCCTCCGAGTGACGGAAGGCTACAAAGGACTGATGGAATTCGTCAACCAATCCAAAGGCTGTGGCGGCCACAATGGCGAGGGGAATCCCGAATTGAGGGGCATTCGATCCTGCTGCATGTCGGAAGGCCCGGTAACACAGGACCCCCAAAATTCCATACTCTATGGCATGAAGGACTTTATCATTCATGAAAGAAAAAATATCAGGTAGGTAGGGTTGGAGGTCGGATTGGGAGGAAAGGAAAAAAATCAGGCCTCCGTAAGCAATGACCGGAGCCCAGTACTTGATGAGCCTTGTAGCCCGTTCCATGCAATCTGCCAGTGTTACGGTTTCCTAAAAATGCTGCTGGAACCTTGTCCTGTGCCCCGAGGTACTTGGCCTTAAAAGCTTGAACCGCTTTGGCATTCCCACCCAGGCATTTTTTAGCGGCTCGTCATTAGCTGTCGGCAGAGGAGGCAATCATCTAAACAGGTCGTTCTTTTGCATTGAAAGAAGGCTTCGCCGTGTACCACCTTTCTCTCCCGCTTCTCCTGCCTTGATGCTGAATGAATCCCGTTTATTCTTCCTTAAATTTCGCGACGTTGCGGGGAAGTGCAGGCTTATGATTTTTCCGTTTTCTCCGAAAAGGGAAGGGTGAGATTCACAAAAGCCGTGTGTTTTCCATTGGAGGGAAATGCTGAAGGTATTTGTTTCTTCTTGGAAGATTGACTTCATTACTATTCTCGAAAGGACACAGAGAAGCCACACTAAACACTGACAAATAGGTGACAAGGGCAAACTACTCGAGAGGGTAGGGCGCAAAGCCAAGAGACCTGAGTGGGGATGATGTTCTTCCCAGGGTTAGTCTGGTTCCCGAACTATTCAGGTTCCTCTTTCTCCTCCTACTGCGCCCATCTCTTTCAGGATAGGCGCATTTTTTTGCCCTGGTTGCCGCCTGAAAGGGAAAACGACGGTGTACCGAGGTCGAGGGGGGCTTAAAAAGAGGGCGATCCAAGCGGGTCGGAGGGCTAAAAAGGCCATACCGGTTGAGGGAGAATCCACGGGTTGGGTCGACACATCGGTTGAATTTTCCAAGAAAAAACCTGAAGAGCTTATCAAACAATATCTTCCCATTATTCGTCGAATGGCGGCGGAATTCGTGGTGAGGAACCCCGGTGCCCTTGACGTGGAAGATCTGGCAAGTGCCGGGGTCATGGGGCTTTTGGGAGCGATTTCCCGCTTCGACCCAAGCCGTGAAATCAAGTTTCGAACTTTTGCTGAGTATCGGATTCGGGGAGCCATGTTGGATGAAATCCGTGCCATGGACTGGGTTCCTCGTTCAGTGCGGACACGAATTGAACAGATTAGCCACGTTTCAGCTGAATTCACCAAAAAGGCCGGCCGCCCACCGGACCAGAATGAATTAGCGGAGATGTTGGGGTTGAGTGTCGAGGAGCTTGCGGATTCACCATCCAAGGAGGCCAGGGTCGTCAGTCTGGATGAATGGGTTGGTGATGAGGATGAGCCTTCTTCCTTAAAAGATGTCCTTCCCGCTCCTGACCAACTGGATCCATTGGCCGCCTGTATTTCCAATCAAATGCGCGATGTTCTCCTGGCAGCCATTGAGCGCCTTCCTGAGCGCCAGGGACAAATTGTCCGGCTTTATTATTTTTCCGGTCTCACCATGAAGGCGATTGGCGCTATTCGAGGGTTAACGGAATCGGGGATCTGTCGGGTCCACGCTGATGCACTGAGCCGGTTGAGGGCTGAGCTGGAAGCGACCGGTGTCGAGATGCCAGACCGTCAATCAATCTAGTGGAGTTTCCCTTGGGCTAATCCTTGCCCAGGATCCACGGTGCGAATGTGATTCTTCTCCTTATCCTCCCTTTTCCCCGGGTCATGTGAGGTAGTCTGGTATGCAATGGGATAGGGAACGTCGATCGGTCTGCCGCGCCTGCGGGCACGTGGGACTACCAAAACTCCAAATCCTTTTGGCGAGTCTTCGGGGTTTCACCAATTGGATTTCTCGCGCGGTTTCCGGATCGAGATCACCACTTCAAAAAGCTTCTGGTCAATTGAAGAAGTGCCCAGTCTGTCTTCGACGTGCGATGGTTCCTTTAAAGGCCCCTAACCGAAAAGTTGTCGCGCCTCTTTTTAAGGTACCTCATTTCTCCCTCGGGGATAGGTCCTGAAGTTACTTATCCCTGCCTACATCTTTGAATGTAAACAACCCAAACGCCCTTAAGTTGTGAGAGTTGAAAGGTCTGGGGATCCTGCAGCGTAAAGGCTCGGACTCCAGGCCTGGAAGGCTATTGACCATCGAACGTGATGGGGGAGAGGGATGGTTTTTCTTCGAAGGGCTATTCGAGGAGCCTAAACTCTAGCAGGATGTTGAAAAAGCCCGCCAGCTTTGTTCTCACGGCGCTTGGAGGCTCGACGTACCGAAAACAGAGTACGGCCTCGCCTCCTCGCTTGCTGCGGCCTCGCTGGACGGCCTTTTTGACCATCCTGGGGAACTGTTCTGATGCCGTCCCTCATCTCCTAATAAGGTTGTGTTGCCCATGTGCCAAAAGTGTTTTTCAACAACCTGCTAGGAACTGCAGAATGCTGGTGAACCCTTACGACGCTCAGATAGGTTCTTCGGCGCTGCTGGGGACGGGTCTCAACACCCTGCCAGGGATTTTAAGTTTGGTGCTGGCGAGGTACGAAGAATTCATGCCGGCCAATTGTGGCCACTTTATGACTCACCCTAGCCCAGTAGGGCTTTCGTACAATCCGGGGGTTATAAAACAGCACTGCGCCACCCACCACATCTCTCCCATCCTGGACTAGCCGCCAGGCCAAAAGGCTGTCGCGCAACCTTTGCTTGTTCAGGTCGAAGGAAACCTGGTGAGGTTGCCTTGTGTTCCACGGTTGGAATTGGCTTCGTTTCAAAACAGTACCCTTCACGGTTCCATCACTTTGGTACTTCATTTTCATTCGATTTCTTATCACCGCCGCTACGGCCAACTTCCCGGCAAAACTCTCTCCTTTGGCTTCCATGTACACGGTCAGTGCTGCAAGGCCTTCTTCTGTAAGATTTCTGGGAAGGGGGTCCAGGTCTTCCTGGTAAGGGGGCAGGGAAGATGCCATGCCAGAATCGGCCAATAATCCAACAGGTCGTTCCCCGGGGGCAACGCTGATGGGGACCAGGCAAAGAATGGCCAAAATGATGGCGAGCCTAGTAGAAGGAGCATTGAGCAGGAATTTCATGTTGTTGGTTATCATGATGAGGACCTCCTCTTTCCTCCGAGCAGGAATTCCGCTTTCAGTCGGCCTACGATGAAAATCCATCTTGGTGTCCGATAGTAAAAAACCTTGGTGGTTAATGAAGACTGATTTATGTTTTTGATTAACTCCATTTTTCTCTCCTCCCGAACTTACATGCTGACTACGCAATGCCAATGCCAAGCTGTCGGATCATTCCATGCCCTTCGCGCCAGACCTTGAAACACCTCGTTTACACAGGGTATTTTGGGATTTACTATCTCCCAATGCATGGCAGGAAATCGGGGAACTGTGAGAGAATGTGGAAAAAATACTGACGGGTCCGGGAGGTGATGGAGGAGAACTTTAAAATTTATGAGGAATCATAATGAGTTAGGCTCGTCTGACATTTTGGAAAAAGTTCTAACACCGCTTTTCAGAAGTCTATCCTGTTCCACCGGGAACCCTGATTTAAGTGTTAATATAATGGAGGTAGTTCTGGTTATTGCGAGGTTCTATTGAGTTTCGTTAGTTAAAATAGTGGTAAGGGCTTTGACTGAGGCGTTTGAAAATGGGGGGAAGGGATGAGTGACACACCGTTAAGATCTCAGTTTGTCATGGGCATAGCCGGTTTGTTGTTGATTCTGAGCGGTTTCTTCGTCATGGGGCCTGGAGTCAGTCTAGCCTCTTCTCCTTCTGATCAGGCCAGAGGCCATCTGAGCCGGGCCAAGGTATACCTTGCGGCTGGTGATTACCAGCGAGCTGTGGAGGCATGCCAAACCTATCTGGATGAGTCCCCTTCGGTCCAAGGTTATGTGTATCTCACGTATGTGTATCATACGATTAATGGATATTTGGAATGGTTAGCCAAAAGAGATGAATGGGTGAAGGTAGGCCAGTTGTCCCTGTCCTTTGGCACTCGAGGGACACTGGACCTGGTGGATCCACCCGATGTTTTGGCGCGAATGGCTAAGGAAATTCTGGCAGAAGGCCTCCGGCAGCAGTTTGATATTACTGCGGCTATGGCGAACCGGCTGGATAAAAACAAGGTTGACCAACTATGGCAAGAGCAGGAAACCTGGAAAAAGAATCACCCAGACAGTTGGTGGGCTGGGGTGCCTGAAGCATGGGGATGGTAAATCACCGTATCCCGGTGTATCAATCAAAGGTTGCGTCATTTTTGGGCTCTCATGTTATTCCGGGTCTCGCCAACACCTCTCAATTGGGAGTGCGAGTCGCGAGCTCCTTCTCGGGTTCCTCAAAAAATCAACTAAGAAAATGATGTAAGTTGACACACCCAGGCCGGCGGTTTAGGATGGCTTTTGCCATTGGAAAAACTTTTTTGTTCCATCCATAAAGGAGGGTGTTTGTGTCCAATCTTGTTGCACAAGCTGATCAATCCAATTGGGAAACGGAGGTTATGCAATCGTCCCAGGTCGTGATGGTTGACTTCTGGGCCGTGTGGTGCGGGCCATGCCAAATGGTGGCCCCCATTGTCGAGCAATTGGCAAGTGAATACGCTGGCAAACTTAAGGTGATGAAACTCAACACGGATGAAGCCCCCGAGGTTGCCGGCCGTTATCAAATTATGAGCATTCCGACCATTCTTTTTTTCAAGGACGGGCAGCCTGTCGAAAAACTGGTCGGTGTCCGGCCGAAGCCGCAGTTTAAGCAAGTAATTGACTCGCTTCTCGCCCAGCAATCCGCAAATGCCTAAGGAATTTTTGATGCCCCGCTCTTATGCTCAACGAGCTCCGCATCTCCAACTTTGTCCTCATCAACCACCTCCATCTTGAATTTTTCAAGGGCTTTCAGGTTCTCACAGGGGAGACGGGTGCGGGAAAATCTCTCCTTGTTGATGCCGTAGCCTTACTCATGGGGGGTAGGGGAACGGTGGACCAAATCCGTTCTGGTGCCGAAGAGGCGGTACTGGAAGGCGCCTTCTCTCTTCCAGCCAACAAGTCATTGTTTGATCGGCTCACCGAATTAGATCTCCTTCCACAGGATGGGAATGAGTTGATTATTCGGCGGATCTTGTCCAGGACAGGTCGAAACCGCCTCTACGTGAATGGCAATCTTGTTCCCCTGCATCACGTGCAAGAACTCGGTGGGTTTCTTCTCGACATTCATGGACAGCATGAACAGCAATCTTTGCTTTCACCCAGAGTCCAATTGGATAGAGTCGATGAATTTGGGAACCTCATGGACCTGCGGTCGAAATTTGGGGCCTGCTATGCCAGATGGCGAAACAAGGAACGGGAACTCGAAGCTGCGGTACGACGAGCTACCGATCGAACACAGCGCGAAGAATTCCTTCGATTTCAGTACCAGGAATTAGAGGGAGCTCACCTCCGTGTTGGGGAGGAAGAAGAGCTGGTCCTTGAACATCGCCGGTTGCAGCATGGGGGGCGGCTCCTCGAATTAGCCAATAACGCCTATGAGGTTTTGTCCCGAGGCGACCATTCCGTGCTCGCACAGATACGGTCTGTCACCGATGCCGTCCGGGAGTTGGTTGCCATTGATCCCAACGTTGGAAATTGGATTGATTTGTCTGAGGGGGCAGCCATCCAGCTTCGAGAGCTCGCTGATTCGGTTCGAGATTATGCCAAGGATTTTGACCATGATCCGAATCGGCTCGCCGAACTGAATGAGCGATTGGCCCAACTCCAGCGATTGAAGAAGAAATATGGAGACTCGGTTGAAGGACTTCTCAGGCGTTGTCAGCAGGTTAAGCAAGAGCTTGATGAGCTGGCCACCCTCGAAGAACGAACTGAGGAATTGAAAATGGCTCTTGCTCTCGAACAACAGCAAGCGGTGATGTTGTCTGACCAACTCTCCAAGAAGAGGAAACGCCTTGCCAGAGATCTAGAAAAACGCATCGCGGAAGAACTGGCCGCCTTGAGCATGGAGCGGGTTGAATTTCGCGTGCGACTCTCTCCCCATGCTGGTGGAGAACCCATAGGCCCCACGGGTTCTGATCGGGTGGATTACCTATTCTCGGCTAACCCTGGGGAACCCCTGCAACCGCTGGGGCGAGTGGCATCCGGCGGGGAATTGTCCAGGCTTATGCTTGCCATCAAGACTGTTCTGGCAGAGGCCGATCAAGTCCCGGTTCTCATTTTCGATGAAGTGGATGCAGGGATCGGTGGGGCCGTAGCCGCGGTGATGGGAAACCGACTCCGCATGCTAGGACGTTACCATCAGGTTTTTTGTATTACCCATCTCCCTCAGGTCGCTTCACAAGCCAGCACTCATTTCGTTGTTCAGAAGCGGGTGACCGACAGCCGGACGGTGACCACCGTGAAGGCTTTAACCCCGCAGGAGCGAGAAGACGAAATTGCTCGAATGTTGGGTGGAACGGAAATTACCGCGTCGCTTCGGAAAGCGGCGGCGGAAATGTTGAGAACGGGGAATGCCTAGAAAGAGCGATTATTCTCCCACTTTCCAAAAGAACACCACGGCCATTCGTTTTGATGCCAATTCATGTCCCCACCCGAAATACGAACTGGCTGAATGGATGAGGTCGGATTTATAAGCAAGGAGGCGGTTAAAGACATAAGGGACTTCCAGGATTTCTTCGAACATCGTGGGATCCATTTCCTGAGGTAACCCAGGTACCTGACGCAGGCTTTCAAATTCCTTGGGACACACATTTCCTCCTGGTTCTTCGCCAGGAAGGTGAAGACGGTAAAAGGAGGTGCCGCAATGCAGGGTGGGAGGGTTTGGGTGAAGAAACAAGACTCCTGCAAAGTCGCAAATTTTGGCTGAATCTACGTGCGGCCGGGCCACCCCCTCTGCTCCTCCTACGATTTGAATGTGATTGTGTCCCGAATGTCCCATTTCCGAGTCGCTTTGCGGACGCAATGACTCGATGCCGAGGCCTTTTTTGACCCAGCCCTCGACGTGAATGAGTTCCTCAGAGGTGAGGGCATCAGGCGCACGCATGCCGGGCCAGGGTTCCGGTCGCCAGGGAGATCCAAGCGTCCACATACTTTTGGCGATGCACCGTTGAGCGACTTCCAGGGGATTGGGCAACACGTTATCCTCAATCCAATAGTCCTTCCCACGTTGTAGCTCTCGAAAAGGCAAGTGAACCTTCATAGTATTCAGGTATTGTCCTGGGGTTAGGAACTCTTAGCCAGAAAGACCAATAGAAGTCGGGTTGATTCCTTCGCAGAATAGTGGGGGCTTTTGAGAAGGTCAAGGCTGCCGCAAAGAGGAGGGAGATTTTGTTTCAAAATCTGTGTTTTCTTCAAGACGGGCAGGTGGGTTTATGCTATGGTGGTCCCTTCCTTAATAAGACACCCCTGGGCAAGAGGGTAGATGGTGAAGAGCGTATTGGATACTGTTGAAAATGAAGTCAGCCATGCGGTAGGTCGTCTGAACATTGAACAGGCGGTCCAAACTTACCACGAACAGGGAGAATTTTTGGCTGTTGATCAATTCCTGGCCCAACCTGTGGTCGATCGGTTCATGACTGAAGTGGAGCAGGTTCGGACCCAACTCAATCGAAACTATATTCCTACTCACAAAAAAGGCGGAAGTGTGAGCTATTTCATTTTAGGTCAGGCGGCTCCAGCCATTCTGTCGTTTTACCGTGCTCCGGATTTTATCAATTGGCTTAGCCGAATCGCGGGGGCTCCTCTCTTACTATGTCCCGATTCTGATCCTCATGCTTGCGCTCTCTATTTTTACACAGAACCCGGGGATCATATTGGATGGCATTACGATACTTCCTACTACAAGGGGACTCGTTATACGGCCTTGCTTGGGTTGCGGGATCGCTCGACCAGTCGATTGCTCTGCCGCCTCCATACAAAAGATCATTCTCGGGAAACCAAGGAACTCACCCTGTCTACTGATCCAGGTTCCTTGGTGTTTTTTAATGGGGATAAGCTGCAGCATGCCGTCACGCCTCTGAGGGAGGGGGAGGAACGGATTGTTCTCACCCTTCAATACGTGACTGATCCACGCATGGGAGCCTTTCAGCGGTGGTTTTCAAACATGAAGGATGCGGTGGGATATTTTGGGCTTCCAGCACTCTTTCGGCACCTTTCGCCAAAGGCAATCGGGAGTTCCCGACGTGGTCAAGCCTCTTCCTGATGGCTGACTAGGACAACTGTTATGTTGTCTTCCCCTCCTAGACGGTTGGCTTCTCGGATCATCAACTGGCAAACGGCCTCCAGAGATTTCCCTTCCGTGCTTTGAACTGTCTGGAGGATTTGCTCGTCGTTCATCGTTTTACAGAGCCCATCGGTACACAGTAAGACCCGATCACCCGGAAGCAGGTGGTGCGTAGAAACATCGGGGCCTGCGGTTCGTTCGATCCCTACACCCTTGGTCAAAATGTGTCGCAGTGGATGGTACATTGCCTGTTCCGGTGTCAGGATTCCAAGCTTGATTCGGTCCTCCATTAAGGTGTGGTCTCGGGTCAAGGGTGTGATGGTTCCATCGCGAAGCAAGTAGGCTCGGCTGTCCCCAACATGAGCTATGGTCGCCGGGAACGGCGAATCTTTTGAAATGTAAAGGAGGACTACGGTTGTACCCATTCCTGCTAATTCCGATTGGAGTTTTGCCCGGGTTCGGACGGCTTGATTGGCTGATTCGATGCCGGCACGGAGGATAGCGGTTGGAGCGGTCCTGGGTTCCCTGAGGCCCTCGGCTGAGCTATGATGTTGCCGAAAATAGGATTCTATTGATTCCACTGTCAATTGGCTTGCCACGTCCCCACCCGCATGCCCACCCATCCCATCCGCGACAATCCATAGATTGAGGTCATTGAGCACTGCCAATGCATCTTGATTGGATTGACGAACACGTCCAATATCAGTTACCCCCACCCCATGCCAAGCCATGAATCGCCCTTTTGTTCGCTAATTGATTGCCTGGATCTGAACCGGCCCGTACCGGCTGATGAGTTGCCCAAAGAGATATTCCGCCAGTGGCTCGAGATTGCGAACGTCCGCTTCGTTGTACACGCACAACAGCCTTTTTGCTTCTGCGTTACCGGACTTCCAGGCTTGCCAGAGATGGACGGCATCCCACCCGCTGAAGCCTTGGATCTCGCTGGGCCTGCTGAGCCCCACTTCGAGTTCAATGTGTTTGAGGCCTCCCCGAAGGCCGAGCCGTCTTGCGGCAAAACAAAGATCAAAGTGGGCCTGCTCCAAGTTCAACCTGGGGAAGGTCGCATGGAGGTAGGGAAGGTCAAACCCACTGCCAAAGAAAGTCACCAAGAGGGAATAGCGCGAAAACTCCTCGCAGAGGCGCTCTTCCGTCAGGGTTTCCCCCTGGACCAAGATCGTCAATGTTCCGTTCGCATAGAGGCCAACCACGGTGACCTCACCCATCCCGGCAGGTTCCCCGGTGGTTTCAATATCGAGAAATACCGTTCGGGACCGCAAAGTTTGAAAGAGCCGCCAATGCTCTCGTGATTTCAAGCAACGAGCAAAGAATCGCCAGTTCCCAGACTGGTAATGGTCAATAGCCGCTGCCACCTCCCTGTCGTAGAGGTGTTTCCGTGCCGGTGCGATACCTGGCAGTAACGAGCAGTCTAGGAAGCTGTACCAGTCTACAATACCCTGGTCCCACAACCGCCTTTCTGTTGACTCCCCGATTCCATTGAGGAAAATAAAGGTTGATTCCAGCATTACGCAGAGGCGAAAGGATTCTTGATTTCAATAGGGTAACACGCTAAATTCCGTAGCGGCTATTTGCGGGAAGAAAGCGTGAACACCTCTGGGGAGTATAGAAAGGATAGGATTAGAATGGAAGAGACAAACCAACGAATCAAAATTTCCGTGGGAGGAGTCAGTCTGGAAGCTGAGCTGAAGTCCACTCGGACGGCGAAGGAGATCTATGAGGCTCTTCCTATCGAAACTTCGGTGAATATGTGGGGAGAGGAATTTTATTGTAAGGTCCCCGGTGTCAAAGATTATCGTGAAACCGCCACCACTCAGGTGAAGGTTGGGGATGTGGCCTTTTGGGGACCGGGAGAGATGCTGGCTATTTTCTTTGGCAGAACGCCCATGAGCCTGGGCGAGGACCCCGTGCCGGCAGACCGGGTCAATGTGGTCGGGCGCTTGGTGGGGGACCCCAAGCTCCTGCGCCAAGCGATGGGCGCAACCACGATCAAAATTGAAAAGGTGGTTTGAGAGAGGCGATGCGGATTACGAAGGAGCGCATCAGACATATTGCCACCACGGTGGCGAGCCGGCTTCAAGGTCAAGGTCTCC
>JACZVJ010000201.1 GCA_022572725.1 Nitrospinota bacterium
CGGGCGCGGGAGGGAAGTCATCAATATTTAAGTTCCCACCGGTTCATGAGCACGAAGCCAGAACCGGAATCAGATCACTCAAAATCTGGTCGGGGCGAGAGGATTTGAACCTCCGACATCCTGCTCCCAAAGCAGGCGCGCTACCGGGCTGCGCTACGCCCCGACGTTGATATTTCAAGCATTTACACCCTGCCCAGAAACCGCAGAAGTTACAAGTGTTATTACCGTGTTAGCCGTATACCTCTGAAGCTTATCGGCTGCCTCCTGCAGGTCTTCAGGTTGAATCGTGTTATACCGCCTGTGCATCTGCTCGCTCTTGTGCCCCACGATCTTCATGGCGGTCATCGTGTCCACCCCTGCCCGTCTGAGGTTCGTGCTGGCCGTGTGGCGAAGGTCATGGAGCCGGAGCCCAAAAATCCCTGCCCGTCTGCACGCCGCAGCAAAGGCCGTCCTAGGGTTCTTCCACGGCTTTCCTTTATACAAGAAGACCCGTTTAGTGTCTAGGCGACGGTCTTTCCACAACTCCAAAAAGACCGTGAGGACGTCAAGGGGCATGGGGACGATTCGCGTTTCCCCGTTCTTGGTCTTACGTAGCGTGAACTCCTTCCGGCGCATGTCCACGTCCGGCCATTCCAGCTTAAGCAGCTCCCCTTTCCTAGGACCGACTGTGTAGGCTACTGTCAGAAAACGTAATAAGTGCGGGGCTGCCGTCGCCTGCAACCGTGCCCACTCCTCCGCACTGGCAATACGGTCCCGCTCGTTTTCGGGTCCGGCTTCTCCACATGGCTGGCCGGGTTGTCCTGTATCAGTTTGAACCGGGGACTTCTGGCCACGTTCAGCATATGGGTTAAGGCCGTGTGGTCATGGTTAATGGTCTGCATGGAAGCCGGAAGGGGGCTATCGGTACGCTCCCAGCCACAGACCGTACAAACAGCCTTTCCCAGAGGCTTCGCGCATTTCCCACACTTCGTTCGTGGATACCGTACCCGCTGTGCTCGGTACACAGCGACATCATTGGGGGTAATCGAGGTTAATGGACGGTCCCCGAAGAACTCCACCAAGTGACTGACCTTCAGCTTTCGGTCTTCGTATGTTGTCAGTTTCCTCACTTCCTCTAGGCTCAGGTACGTCTCAGCCCACTCCCGAAACGTGACCGCTTGCGCCCGTTCCAACGCTGGGCTCACCATCTGCCCTGCAAGAAGCCTAGTCTTAATGACAGCCTCCTGGTCCTTGGCAGATCCCCGATTTCGAGAACCGACCTTCCAACGCTTTAGTTTCCCCAACCCATGAGGGGCCAGGCGAAGTAATTTTCCACCATCCAACACAGAAAACTCGACATATTAACTATCCTTTCTTTTGGTGAGCCCCATAGGACCTCCTTTCTTTTGTTGGTGGTGGTTGAGCATCAATGAGGTCGCACACAGATACCTCTAAGGCTTTGGCCAATTTCCGCAAAGTGGAGAGGCGCGGATCAGACTTTCCCCCTTCCAATCGGACAAGGTGGACATAATGGACTCCCGCCTCCACTGCTAAAGTACGGAATGATAACCCTCGTTTTCTTCGTATCCGCTTTAAGGCTTTCATTACCGTAATGATAGCATATTTGTTTCCATTATACTATGTACGTTTAATAGGTACTTGTGGGAACAGAGTTTTGGGGACTTAATGAAAGCAGGCAGCCCTAGATTTCCCACTTTCCATGGTCACCACTTTTTCAATTCAAGGAGATTTTCACCGTGAACCTTTCCCTGCTCGTTCATCAGGGCACCCTCGTCGCCAGGGTGTATGGTCCTTTTAATCAGAGTGGAGGCAAAAAGATCCTCAGGCTCCTGAAACGGGGCAAAATCCACACCTACTCCACCCTCATTTTTGACCTCAATCATGCCTCCTCAATCGACAGTTTTGGCTTGGGCATCATCTTTTTGATCGCCCATCGTTTGAGGCAGACCGGAGGCCGGACCTTGGTGGTGAATCCCCAACCTCAAGTGCGAGAGAGTTTGGAGAGGGCGGATCTCCCTAGCATGGTGGAGATGCATCCCACAGAAAAACGAGGGCTTGTCGCGGCCTGAGAAGAGAGTCCTCGTCTTAGGAGGTTCGTGAAGGCATCGGCATCACCGTATTCTGTTTGATCCACTCGTCCAACAATCCCACGTCGAACAGTAATTTCCCGCCCAGTTTCACAAACGGTATCCGTCGTTGGGAGACCATCGTGTAGAGCGTATGGGTAGACAACCCCGTGTAGTCTGCAACCGCACGGATATCAATGAGGCGGCCTCTGATGGGCTTATCCGGCTTCATCGCAAAGCTTTATCCGTAGTAAAAGCGGCCTGGGGTTATTCGCTCTTCCAAGGCTTACTCCACCTTCGTAATTTGGCACCATTCGCTATTTCCTTCATTCACGGGGCACCTGGAGACTCTGTAATTGGTCATCCTCGCCACGTCCTCCCATTGCGTAGCCCACTGACTTGCCTTAAAGATCATCCGTGGTAATCTCACCATCGACCGCCACCGATGGCCGATAGATCCCGCCACGTTCCGGGAGCCATTCCAAAATCTGCATCCCAATTTGTCCAAACTCCCGGAACCGAGCCTTCTGGCAATGCACCTGCACCTCTCGGGACTTCGCATAGTCCAGGCCTCGCCAGATGGTGAGACACCAATCGGCTTTGTTGCGGAAATGAGCACTCCCGGAAATGTCATACGGCCCCGGTATGGGATACTTGCCATCCTTCGTCCGGTAGAGCTTGGTGGGATGCGCGACCAACCACACATGCACCTGATGGATTCTGGCAAAGCTCCGCAACTGACTCATGCAGGA
>JACZVJ010000202.1 GCA_022572725.1 Nitrospinota bacterium
TGGCGACCACCGTGGCGCCCATGAGGGGAACCGCCGTCTGTTGGACCACCTCGAATGCGGCCTGTTTGGCGTCAACCCCCTTTTGAAGCTTGATCAGCATGCCATCGACGACCACGATGGCGTTGTCAACCAGCATGCCAAGGGCGATGATGAGGGCACCAAGCGAAATCCGCTCAAGAGCCACTCCCATGGGAAGAAGAAAAACGAAACTTCCGGCGATCGTTAAAACCAACACGAACCCGATCAGTAACCCGCTTCGCAGGCCCATGAAAAGCAGGAGCACGACTATGACAATAGCCACAGCCTGCATCAAGCTATTCTGGAAACCACTGATGGCTGTGGTCACGGCCTCGGATTGGAGAGAAACGATCCCCACCTTGATACCCAAAGGAATCTGCGATTGCAGCTCCAGCACACGTTTTTCGAGCGCCTCCCCCATCGTGACCACGTTGCCACCGGAGACGGTGGAGATGCCAAGACCGATTGCCGCCTTTCCGTCATACCGGATGAGGTGATTAGGAGGTTCAACGTATCCTCGCTTTACGTTTGCCACGTCACGCAAGTAGATTTGCCGGTCGGTGTTTCCGCTGATCAGGATTGACTCGAACTGTTGGACTGTCTTGATTTCCCCTGTGGGGTTGAGGGCAATGAACTCTGAGCCGACTTTCACTCTCCCGGATTCCACGGCAATGTTCTTTTGCTGGAGCTCATCGATGATCACGCTGGTGGGAATGCCTAGCTGTGACATCCGGTCACGGTTGAGCTCGACGTAGATAGACTCGACGCGCTCCCCGAAGGTGTCAATCTTGGCTACGTCTTGAACCAGAAGGAGCTCCTTGCGGAACAGATCCACCACCTTTTTGATCTCTGCGTAGCTGTATTCCTCTCCATAGATGGCGACGAACACCCCGTAGACATCACCATAGTCATCAACGACGAGGGAAGGCCCTGCCCCGGGTGGCAAGTTCTTCTGGGCGTCATTGACCTTGCGACGAAGCTCATCCCAGACCTGAGGCAGGGAATCTGAGTCATACTTGTTCTTGATCTCGACGGTCAGGGTCGACAAGCCGCGATCGGATTTGGATTCGATTTTGTCAAGCTGCCCCAGTTGCTGCACGGCAATCTCGATTTTATCGGTCACCTCCTCTTCCACCTCTGCTGCCGACGCCCCAGGATAGGGAGTGATCACCAAGGCGATCTTAATCGTGAACTTGGGATCCTCGAGCCGGCTCATATTCTGGTAGGAAAGCAGCCCGACAACCAGCAACAGTACCGTGAAAACCAGAGTAACCGTTCGGTTCTTAATCGCGGATTCAGCGATATTCATTGAAAGAGCTTACGTGGCGGTATCTTGGAGTTGACGCACGGTGATGCCTTCACGGAGTTGATGAACACCGGAGACCGCGACCCAATCACCCCTGGAGAGACCACTTTGAATCTCCACATTGGCTTCGAGGAGTTCCCCAACCTGGACCGGTGTCCGGTGAACTTGCATGGTCGTGGGATTGACTCTCCAGACAAAGGGTTGGCCGGTATCGTCGGCTACAACGGCGTTAGCTGGAATTTGATAGAAGCCCGACTGCCCTTCTTTCACTTTGCTCGTGAGGGTAACCCTGGCTGTCATTCCAGGAAGAATATTGACATCCCGAGGTGGGTTAAAAGCCAACGTGACTTGGAAGGTACGAGTCTCAGGATCGGCTGTGGTAGAAAATTCTTTGACTCTTGAGGGAAAAACCCGCCCGGGAAGAGAGGTAATGCCAACCATAGGCTTCACTCGAGCATTGATTTCCTCCACCGTCAGTCCTGACGTAGCCCCGGCAAAATCACGTTCAGGAATGTTGATGACTATTTCGAGGCTCGAAGTATCTTGCAGGATCAGGACCGGCTCTTTGGCTTGGACATTTTGAAAGTCTTTCGCCAATTTCTTTGCAACTATGCCAGAGAACGGTGCGATCAGTTTAGTGTCTTGGAGTGCTTTTTGGGTCTTGCTCAACCTTGACTTCGCGACTTCAAATCCTCTTCGTTTCACCTGAAGGTCAGCCAGCGATGCATTTTGAGCCTCGTACAGTGCTCGATATCGCTGATAATCAGCCTTCGCTTCACGCACAAGAGCCATTCCGGCCTCTAAGTCTGCTTGATAGTCTCTCGGGTCTAGGCGCCCCAAAAGAGTGCCTTTTCTCACCCTCTGGCCTTCATTCACAGGGAATTGGGTCATCCTGCCAGGCACTTCGAAGGCCATGTAGGATTCTTGGGTAGGGGAAACCTTGCCGGGGTACTCAAATTCCCTGGCGGAGGCTTTAGATTCAAGGACCAGAATTTTAACCGGTCGGGCAATGGGTTCCACCTGTTTCGGTTCCTCTTGGCAGCCCATAACCAGAAAAAGCAAGGCGAGACAGGTTATCGCTGTTCCAGAAGGAAGAGCCGATCGTGTCCAATTGATTTTTGAAGATTGTGAATGAAACCCTGTTGGTACTTCGCTCACGGTAAAAGGCCTCCCCGAGTTTTCGTATTTCAAAATTTTGTTATCCTGTAATTTCCTACTCTATTTATTTCTTATCCCGACACCTTCCTCAAAAAGGGAAGGCCACCCTACCGGTGGAGTCCCACGGATTGATCCATCCTCCGTAGCAGACTACTGCGGAGGACGGGCAGCCGTGGCACCCACTCGCCACTTCGGCGTAACCCCCCAAGTCTCCTCCGCCGAAGTAGCTTCGGCTACGAAGGCCCGGCACGGGTGGCTTTCTGCCGCTTGCGCGCCAAAGCTGCTTCAGCGGCGAGCGCGAAGGCGGATAAACTTTTC
>JACZVJ010000099.1 GCA_022572725.1 Nitrospinota bacterium
CAAAGCACCCAAGGTGACCTGCTGGGGACGCAATAAAAGCTCCCATTTCTTAAAATGCTTGAGGCAGGTTTCCGGATATCCGAATTTTTTCATCGTGACATTCATTAAAAATGCAATATAGGGGCCAGAAAGAGAGTAAAGAAAAATAACCTATCATATTGATTATTAAATGAGAACCCACTCGCGTAGTGAAGGCGTAGATGTAAAAAATCAACAGATGTGTGGCAAAAAATATTCAGTTATCTCCTAGGGGGGGTTGATTGAATATGGCCATAACCTACCCTTGAGATGAATAGGGCAAGACGAGGCTCAACCCTATTTAATCCCAAAGAGCTAGGATTGGCTTGATGCTTCTAGAAAAGGGCTTCTATAATGCCAGGAGATGGGGGGTAACATCAACCCCATTTTTATGATTTATTTAGTGGACAGTATGGGGTAAAACTTTAGGGCCATGTGGAGGGACAGAAAACACCACCTATGATAGGATGCCTCTTGGCGAGCTCACCGTCGCATACTTCCAATACCCGGCCATTAAGGTCTCTATCACACTCTTGGTGATTGCTTCATTCCTCCAGTGAGGTTCCCCGGAGTGTGACGGTCTTTAACCTCGGTTATGCAGACGAGGAGTGCACCCGCTATCCTTGGATCGCTCAGCTTTCTGAGACCCGAGAATAGGTTTCACAAGAAAAAACACCGAGCAACATCTTCCGGATTTCCCGTCCTCATCCCGAGTACTTCCAATCTGAGCAATTGCGAATGTGTTAAATTCAAAAGAACGGAATTCCGGATCGTTACAGATCTTACGAGTAGACGGCCGGCAAGATTTAGACAAGTTTATCAACCTACCCTGGTCATTGTATGCCAGCGATCCGATGTGGGTCCCACCTCTGCTGGTTGAACGACGCCAGCATCTCTCCCCCAAAAACCCTTACTTCGCGCATGCCCGCTGTAGCCTTTGGCTTGCCTACAAAAACCGTAAGTTGGTAGGTCGCATCAGCGCACAGGTTGACGAGTTTCACCTGAAACGGTATCAGGACGAAAGCGGATTCTTCGGCATGCTCGAAGCAGAAGACGACCAGGAGGTTTTCCACGCCCTACTGGATACCGCTGAGACCTGGCTACGTGGACAGGGCATGCACCGCCTCTTGGGACCCTTCAACTTTTCTATCAACCAGGAGAGTGGACTCCTTGTCGAAGGGTTTAATTCCCCTCCCATGATTATGACGGGCCATGCACGGCCGTATTACCATGCCAGGATAGTTGAAGCTGGGTATCGTCAAGCAAAAGATCTCCTTGCCTACATGATTTCTGCAAATTTCAGATCCCCTGAACTCATGCATGCTATCCTTGAAAGAGCCACCAGCTTCGTTCATGTCAGACCTATGCGCAGGTCACGTTTCCGCGATGAGTTGAAAATCATGCAGGAAATCTTTGAGGATGCCTGGTCAGAAAACTGGGGGTTTATCCCCTTTACTAAAGCAGAGTTCAGGCACTTGGGTCAGAATTTAAAGCTCTTGGTCCCTGACGAGTTCGTTCAGATTGCAGAAGTGAATGGCACCCCAGCCGGCATGATCATTGTCTTCCCAAACCTCAACGAAATCATTCGGGATTTGAACGGACAACTCTTTCCATTCGGCTGGCTAAAACTCATTTGGCGCCTGAAAACGGGATGTCCCACAACAGCCCGTATTCCCCTCATGGGTGTGTGCAAGCGGTATCAGGGCAATCCCATAGGCACTGCCCTGGCTTTCATGCTGATCAATGCAGTGCGGGCACCTGTAATCCGGCGCGGCATCCGCGATGTAGAACTGTCCTGGATCCTGGAGGACAACACTGGGATGCGGAAAATGCTTGAGTCGATTGGGGGCATTCAATACAAACGGTACAGGATTTACCAAAAGGAACTATCCTCATAGAATCAACGAGGACCTAGGAGGCTGTCCGAGATTAGTGATCGTCGCGAGGTTGTGTCGGTTTGAGTCAGATTTTTCGATCGTTTGAGGCGAATAGTGGGGCCTATTTAACGAAAAGGATCGGAGAATCTGGCCAAATCCGGCGCAACCGTAGTAGATCAATCTAATCTCGGACAGCCTCCTAGCTCAAAAGCCCCCACGGGCAAAGTTTCTACATGCCTAGTCCCAGGCGGGTGTAGGGCTCCCCAATGAACCAAGCTGCAATACCATTCACGGCGGTTGTGCTTGCAGGGGATCGCTCACCAGACGACCCAGTTGCCAAGGCGACTGGTGTTTCCTGCAAAGCGTTGGTCCCCGTCGGAGGTACGCCTATGGTCCTCCGCGTTCTCGGTACGTTGAGCGCTGCTCAAGAGATTGAGAACCGTATCCTGTGTGGTCCCCAGTGGTCCGCGATCGAGCATGAGACAGAGCTGCGGAACCTCATCGAATCCGGCGATGTGAAATGGATCACGCCCCAGGCCACACCCAGCTCCAGCGCCTATGCCGTGATGCAAACACTGTCTGAACAAAGTCTCACGCTGATCACCACCGCCGACCATGCTCTTCTGAGCACACGGATTGTCGACTACTTTTGCTCCAAGGCCAGAATGAGGGATTGCGATGTGGTTGTCGGAGTGGTACCCCATGAACTCGTGGCGCAGGCTTACCCGGGAGTGAGAAGAACGGTGTTCAAACTTCGCGATGGGGGATTTTGTGGTTGTAATCTGTTCGCATTTCTGACTCAACGTGCGCGCACTGCAGCTGACCTCTGGCGCCGCGTCGAAAACGAGCGGAAGTACCCGCTACGCCTCATACGCACCTTCGGCTGGGTCCCAGTCCTACGTTATCTAACGGGGCGGCTATCTCTCGAGGAAGGATTTACCGGTATATCGAACCGGTTGGGCTTAAGGATAGGCAGTATTGTGATCCCGTTCCCTGAAGCAGCGGTGGACGTCGATACTATGAATGACTGGAGGCTTGTTCAATCCATTGTGGGTGGCGGCGTCCCTTAGCCCAGGCCAGCCATGCCCTCGCACGCCAGCGTCTCCATACTCAGATTGAACCGATCCCCACAACACCTTCAGTCGATGCCCGCCACTTGGCCACAAGCTTGTCAGCCTGGTCAAGATCAGCCGGGCAATCGACCTCGACCCATTGCAAGCCCTGTATGGAGAGCGTCCACACAAGACCCAATTGCGCCATCTTATCGATCACAGATAAGTACCATTGCTTCAGCGCCTGCGGATTCCGTAAAGCTCGCTCCACAGCAGCAAAGAACAATGCCGGCCCCTCCCCGCGGAAAAGGAGCATTCCAATAGATTCACCGTCGGTCTGGCCCAAGGGAAGGTCCTTCCCAACCCTGACCAATCTCTCTCCATCCAATGTCACTTTCATATCATCTGCATCATAGGCTGACTTGTGATCCGTGACCAAGGTGACTTGCTGACTTGGTGCATCAAGTAAGCGCTTCAAGACCTCCGTTTCGAACAAGGTGTCTCCATTGAGAAGAATAAAATCCTCATTCATGTCTGCACCCGCGACCCAACAACTGACAAGATTATCCGTAACCGGGAAGAACGGATTATAAACCGTCCGCACCTGGTTTGATTGATTTCGAGCGGCAAGGAGAAGTTCAACCTCGTTGGCTCCGAATCCAAGGACCACTGTCACACGATCAATGCCGCATTCGGTGAGCTGGTGTAATTGCCACTCGAGAATAGACTGTCCTTGAATCCGTAACGCGCACTTCGGGGTATCGGCGGTCATCGGGAGAAGGCGACGACCTTGGCCCGCACTTAAAATGATGCCTTTCATGTGGGATTTCCTCCTCTCGTCGCTTGCCGGTGAAGGCGCGCCATGATATCTAACCCAACTCACACCTTTCAAGGAAGGAGCATGAGTCCAATAGAAAGCCTATATTTCAGGAGTGTAGACTTATGGATGGCTCACGGAATACGGTGTGTAGACGGTCAGCCGACGCATGCGACTGAAATGGCTTTTCTAACGTACCAGCCGGTTACACCATTTACCTGACACGGTCTTCAGAAAATATCTATCGAGGCCATAACTTGATTATAGACCGCTACCTCAAACGAGAAATCGTCAAACCGCTTGTCCTGGTGTGCACCTTCTTGGTAGCCATTTTCACGGTGTACAGTGCAGCCCTCTACCTCACCAAGGTCGCGGATGGGCTCCTTCCGGGAGCACTGGTCCTCCCTCTGGTCCTGCTAAAGGCCACCATCGCTTTGGAGGTCCTGTTGCCCATTGCCCTTCATCTTTCTGTCGTCCTTGGTTTGGGTCGCCTTTACTCGGATTCGGAGATGACGGCCCTGTCTGCCTGTGGTTTGGGACCGGGGCGCGTTTTGAGGAATGTCTTCTGGCTATCCTTGCTCACGGCGCTGCTGGTGGGGACTTTGTCTCTGTTGGTCCGTCCCTGGGCCTACGAGCAAAGTTATTTGTTGCGGGCCCAGGCAGCTGTTGAATTTGACATTACCAAACTGGAACCCGGTCGTTTCCATGAAGCCCAGCTAGGAAAACGGGTCATCTTTGTCGAAAAGCTCAATGAAAAGCAGAAACGAATGGAAGGAGTTTTTATTCAAAAAGAATACAGTGACAGGGTGGAAGTGATCTATGCCAGGCAAGCTTATCACCAAGTCGATGAGACCACCGGCAAGCGGTTATTGGTGTGTCTAGACACCCATGTATACAAACTGCCCCGCGACGAGAAAGAAGTCCTGATTGGACACTTTGGTGAATTGAAAATCGTCATGAAAGAACCTGAAATCGAGCCAGTAGGCTATAAACGTAAAGCGGCTTTAACGACCCACCTGGCTAATTCCAACTCCACCGAAGACATTGCAGAATTTCAATGGCGACTCTCCACAGCGTTGTCGACAGTGCTCTTGGGCCTGCTCGGATTCCCGCTGAGTCGAGCGGAAGCACGCCAAGGAAAGTATTCCAAGCTGCTTGCCGCGGTGTTTGTTTACGCTGTGTACTACAACCTCAACGTGATGGCCAAGACATGGGTGGAACAAGGAGTGGTCGGTCCCTTCCCCGGCATTTGGTGGGTCAATGCGTTGCTGGCAGCTCTCGTCGTGGCCCTATTATGGCCAACAGGACGTGCTATCTGGCTGGGACGATCGTAATATCCTGAGGGGGCTGAGTGGAACTACGCCATTAAGGTCAACGAGGATGAGAACTGGCTAATAGGCTCCGCTTCCCAGGACGAAGATACTCATGAGAATCCTCGATCACTATATCAGAACGAAGCTTGGCCAGGGCTACCTGGTTGTGATGTGTGCTTTGGTCTCGGCATTCACTCTTCTGGCCTTCGCTGAGGATCTTGATGATGTCGGGAAAGGCCAATACCAGCTCGTGGATGCCTGCGCCTATATGGTTCTCACCCTACCTCGGAGAATGGTTGACTTGGCGCCGATCGTCGGGCTCCTGGGCAGCCTTATGGCTTTGGGAAGACTCGCAACCGGGAATGAGCTTGTGGCCATGCGGGCGGTCGGAGTGTCAGCCCATCGCATCGCATGGTCCGTCATTAAAACCGGCGCCCTGCTTATGCTGGCGGTCGTCGTTCTTGAAGAGTTCGTGGCGCCCCCACTGGACCAGCTCGCCTTGACACAGCGCTCACTGGCGATTTCGCAAACCGGTAACCTCCGGACGGAACACGGGTTTTGGTCAAGGGACGGATTTCAGTTTATTAATGTCCATCGGGTTCTACACGGCCGGATCCCGGCTGACATTGATATTTACCAATTTGATGAGCAAGGCCATCTGCGAGTCTTCACCCATGCCCGCCAGGCTAACACCGAAGACCCCACACAGTGGTTGCTCACCGATGTGGAGCAGAAGGTCATTGATGGGCAAGATGTCACCGCGCAGTCCCTCTCGAGCTTACCTTGGAAGTCATTCTTGAGCCCGGACCAGATCGGTATTCTCGTCCTGCCCTCAGAAACCTTGTCACTCTCCGATCTCTACGAATTCGTCCGCTACCTTCGGGAGAGAGGGCAGAGCACCGATCAGTACGAGTTGGCCCTGTGGCAAATGATATCGATGCCGGTTGCCACAGGCGCAATGGTGTTGATGTCGATTTCTTTTGTGTTCGGGCCCCTCCGTTCGGCAACGGCAGGAAAGAGAATCATGGTGGGCTCAATCGTAGGGGTGGCATTTCATTTGGCCAGCCAGATCTTTGGGCACTTCGGAGTTCTGTATGCCCTCAATCCAGCACTAACCACGCTGGCGCCTCCGGCTGCGATCCTGGGCATTGCTCTTTGGTTATTCCGACGCGTCCCCTAAAACGGATTATCCTGCCCGGGAAGGCACCCTCAGACGAGTTTCCCCCTGAGGCTTAAAACGATCTTCCGCAGGAGAGTAGGCGTGTACCGATAGGAGCAATTGCCACCCTTCACTGGTTCGAGTCAGACGATAGATATGGTACTGGGCACGACCTCCTTTCTTCCGCCCATGTGCAGACGCAGAAGGAACCCCGATGGCCAGAGGGCTTTCCACAGAGGTTTCCAATTGCACGAAAGAGGTGCGATGTGCATGGCCGTGCAGGATCAGTTCCGCTCCATACCTCGCCACCACTGCACGGAAATGGGCACTGTCGGTTAACCGCTTGCGCCACCTGACTATACCAGGCAGTGGGGGATGGTGCATCAGCACAATTCGAAATAGTTGTTCTCGGCCTGCCTGCTCTAACACTTCTCCAAGCTTATGTAATTGGCTGGCACCAAGGCTGCCCACAGCCAGAAACGGAGCTGAAGGTCGTGCAGTGGAAACTCCGATCAGGGCAATGGGACCACGTATACGCAAGCTGGGAAACGTTGTGCCGCCACCAGATGTCGTGACCGTCTGGTGCCCATCGGAATCTGAAATCATGTAAGGGGCCCATTGAGGGAAGGAACGGTCCCACGAGGCAGCAACGTACGCATCATGGTTGCCGGGCACGACTGTGACTCGTGAAGAGGAACCCAGTGTGCAGAGCCAATCCTTCGCCTCTTCGAACTCGTGAGGCAACCCGAGATGGGTGAGGTCCCCGGTGATAACAATATGATCCGGCTGTTGACAGTGCAGGTCACGAACCAGGGCAGCTAACACCTCCACTCGGTGCTCGGCTCGTCGATTCACCAACCAGGATAGATATCCCAATGCACGCTTCCCGAGCAGATCACGCTTGCGCACTCTTTCCAGGGAGGACAAATGGGGATCCGAAAGTTGAGCAAGAGTGAAACTATCCTTCATATCCTTTGGCATATCCTTTGGCATACCCTTTGACCTCACAATACCACACGGCTGACCATCTCCATTCAGACCATGAAGCTTTACGAACGTATGGGGGTAGTATACGATGCTGGCTCTCGATCATCCTAAGGCTTTTGGACAGAAAAAAATGGTAGGCCTGGGTGACGCCTCTTCCACCTTTCAGGTAACTCCCAGTTCAACGTCATGACGGTCTACGCCCATATTCTTGGGGAAACTCCGGTGCGTCTCTGGGGACTCTCATCTCGGGAGCGCTTGAAGCGCCTGCTGAGGCAGGCCAAGGTCACACACCTCGTGGAAGATCTCGGGTCTATTCCAGACAAGAACTCCGTGCTCATTTTACGAGGTGACTACCTGTTCGACAACAGGGTCATCAAAGATCTGGTCAAGTGCCATAATGCTATCCTTCAGGTCCCCGCGGGAAAAACCCGGGTGACAGTGGCCGCCCATGTTCCAGCAAGTCGGGCCATGCAGGCACGGGCCCTACTCACCGAAACCCTTCCCGTGGATATCATGCCTGACGTCCAGATCGAAACTCCTGACACACTCACGGCTTCCTTTGATGATTCGTTGCTCAAATCCGATCCCTCCTTTGTGGAACATATTGCTTCGGAAAATCAAAAGATTCTGGAACAGCGACTCTTCTCAAGTTCGTACAAGGGCGTGACAGACCTGGTCACCAAATGGTTGTGGCCCGCACCAGCCCAATGGGCCACTAGGCTTTGCGTGCGATACGGCATCAACCCAAACCAGGTGACATGCCTAAGCCTGATTTTAGTGGTTCTCGCCGGAACCTTATTTGCCTATGGATTCTATGGATGGGGGCTCCTGATGGGCTGGGTCATGACTTTTCTTGACACGGTAGATGGAAAACTCGCCCGCGTAACGGTCACATCTAGCCAATTCGGTCACGTCCTCGACAAGAGCCTGGACATCATTCATCCACCACTCTGGTACATCGCATGGGGGTTGAGCCTGGAAGCGTTCAAACCACCTGTCCCAGAGCTATCCCTACAACTGATGCTTTGGCTTATTGTTATCGGATACATTTGGGGGCGTGCCATAGAAGGTGTGTTTCAGCTATGGCTTGGCGCATTCGGAATTTTCTGTTGGCGCCCCATTGATTCTTATTTCAGACTTGTCACTGCAAGGCGGAATCCCTGCCTGATCCTTTTAACGGCAGGGCTCACATTAGGTCGGCCCGACTTAGGTTTGGTGGCAGTAGCCTTCTGGACCCTGCTTTCCAGTGGCCTACTCTTCATGCGACTGACCCTCGCATTGTATGTACGGACTACCTCAGGATCCCTACGATCGTGGTTGGCAGACATCGATAAAGGCATCTATAACGGGTCAATGGCAGCACGGCTGTTTACGGGCCCGGCAACAAGTTAGTTTTTCACCAGACACTAATAGCAGGTCCAGAATTTCCAATCGCGAGTTGGCTGTGCAAACTTCAACCGAGCTAAAACCACCCATTCAACAGACCTTTCAGGCCAAGCGTAAACTGCGTGTTGGGGTTCTCACGAACCCATTAAGCGGGGGAAATCGAAAAGGCATCGGGTCAGTTCTAAGAGTGCTTAAAGGGCATCAGGACGTGCTTCACTGTGACACGCAGGAACCTCAGCATATGGCATCAGTCCTCGATGACTTTTCCCGGAAGGAGGTCGAGGTGCTTGTGATCAATGGGGGCGATGGTACCGTCCAGGCAGTGCTGACGGCTCTCTTCAACCAGAAACCCTTTGAGACGCTACCACTCCTGGCAGTCCTGACCTCAGGCACCAGTAGTATGATTGCCAGGGACGTAGGTCTGAGGGGGACACGGACTCGAGGGCTGCAGAGGCTCCTGTCCTGGGCAAATTCCGGTAACGTGAGTGGAACCATTTTGAAACGGCATGTCTTGCAGATGCAGGTCGCTCCCGATCAGGAACCGAGGTTTGGGATGTTTTTCGGCACAGGGGCGATCATGGAGGGAATCCGGTTTTTCCAAAAAAACATAGAAAATAGGGGGCTGCGCGGGGAATTCGGTCCCGGAATGACTATAGCTTGGTTCCTTCTGGCACTCATTTTCAGGCGAAGGGCTTACTTGACACCGACCCCAATGACAATAGGCTTGGACCATCACCAATCGGAAACCCGAAAGGTCCTTTCGTTGCTGGTGAGCACACTTGAGCGTCTGTTTCTAGGGATCCGTCCCTACTGGGGTAATGAGAGTGGTTCCCTCCGCTACACGGCCATTGGTGCCGATCCCCAGCATCTCCTCCGTGTCCTGCCTTCCTTATTACGGGGGCGACGACATCGCTTTGGGACTCCGCAAAACGGTTACGTGAGTCAAAACGTGCAGGAAATTCGGCTTGCGCTTCAAAGCGATTTCACCCTGGACGGGGAACTTTTCCAGCCTTTCAAAAGCTCGGTGCCCGTGGTGCTGCGAGATGGTGGCACGGTATCATTCATGAAATGTTGACCTCCCGATGCATGCAGCCTCCGCCTGATCTTCTAACGGTGGTGAGCCAAAAGGGGGCCACGTCGGTTCCCCCAGGAGTCCAGGCTTTGGCCGACAAACTCCTGATGGACTACGGCAACCATGCGGAAGCCATCATTTTTTATGGGTCCTGCCTTCGGACTGGTGACGAGTTTGAAGGTCTAGTCGATCTCTATATATTGGTAAACAGCTATCAAGCCCTCGCTGGCAATTGGACTAAGGCGATCTTGTATATGGTTCTCCCGCCTACCGTGTACTACCTCGAGATCCCCTTCCAAGAACGTATAATACGTTGCAAGTATTCGGTCATCACATTGGCGGACTTCCAGCGGGGCACCTCAAAACCCTGGTTCCATTCTTATTTATGGGGGAGGTTTGCCCAACCCACAGGGGTGCTTTACGTCCGCAATGACTTAATTGCTGCGAAAGTGTATGCAGCTCTGGCCCAAGCAGTCCTGACCTTTATCCTTCGCGTTTATCCGTTATTACCGGAAAAATTTGACGCTCGGATTCTATGGCAGGAAGGTCTCCGCTATAGCTACCGGGCTGAACTCCGGGCTGAGAAGCCCGATACGGTCACTCGCTTGTTCGACGCCGACCCAGGTTATTACGAGCAGGTGACCCAGATTGCCATGAAGTTGATCTCCGCTTCCTCTGAAGGAATACCATGCGGTAAGCCTATCGAATATCAGGTTCGCACTTCTGCCTGGAAAAGGTTCTCTAATCAATTCGCTTGGTTTCTACGGCGAATCCAGGGAAAGGTGCTTTCGGTGATGCGACTTTTCAAGGGCATGCTGACTTTCCAGGGTGGAATTGACTATCTCATTTGGAAAATATCACGACACTCAGGTTCTCCTTCCCAGGCTCCTAACCACCATCCTGGTTTGGCAAAGATTGTGACACTCTGGCGACTCTACCGCCGTGGTGCCTTTCGGTAGGTCCATTAAGATTAGGGCCTGTCAAAAAAATAATTTGGACAAAATCGCGCCCAGATTTGGGTCGGATTTGGACGGAACGATTGAGGAAATTCCGAGGCATAGCACAGCTATGGTGAGGCTTTT
>JACZVJ010000203.1 GCA_022572725.1 Nitrospinota bacterium
TCGTGACCCTGGGTCCCGACCAAGACTTCAACGCACCTCACGGACGTGACCATCTGGAATGAGACGATGGGAAGAGATGGGAGTGGAGGTGATTAAACTGAGTCTGACCCTTATTCTCTCTTATGGGATTTGCGCTGCCTGGCGCGGGAGAAACTGGTTGCGTTTATGCAGGAAAACGACCCGCAGGGTCTGCCGAAATTCCCGGCGGAATTGAAGCAGCAGTGAATAAAAGCCGTCCTTCCCCTCCTCCCTCATTCCAATATGCTACTCTCCCTCACGGCCAAGTCGCTTCCCCCAAAGGATTGCGTCTCCTAGGCTGGAAAGGATCAACAAGTATTTTCCTCAATGCCGTTAGAAAGCGAGGAAATGAAGTCATCCCTTTTTCCCTGATGCCCCCTTTTCTTTGATAACTTCTACTTCTATTTTGATTTTCACTTCATCGCCAACGAGGAGGCCTCCGCTGTCCAGCGTGGCACTGAATTTCATGCCGAAGTCTTTCCGGTTGATGGTTCCCTCGCCTGTGAACCCGGCGCGGGTATTCCCCCACGGATCCTTGGCCACTCCATTGAACGTGCCGGCCAATGTGATCTCTTTCGTGACGCCTCGTAAGGTGAGGTCACCAAGGACGGTGTAGGTGTCACCGGTTTTCTTGTAGCTCTTCATCTTGTAGGTCATCGTGGGGTGGTTCTCGACGTCAAAAAAGTCTGGGCTTCTGAGGTGCTTATCTCGCTTTTGATGGTCCGTAAAAACCGACTTGGTCTGGATGACCGCTTCAATCGCCTTCACCTTTTGAGTGTCAGGGTCCACCTCAATAAACCCGCTATACTCGGTGAACTTTCCGTTCGTTTTAGAAATCACCATGTGGGCGACCTGAAACCCGACAGTGGAGTGGGCATGATCTACATTCCATCGTGCCATTTCTGCGAGGACACCTTGCGAATGGCCCAGCACGATCAGTGATAGAGTCACAGCCAACATGGTGACTCGGGTAAGTTTTTTCATGAGGAGCCTCCATTCCAAATAAAATGTGAATAAGTTTCATTTATATATGTCTCCTGCTTAGCGGGTCTTTGAAAGCAAATGGGGATCAGCCTCGAAAGTCATTTTTCTCCAGTTCAGTCGAGGCAACTCCAGGAAGAGTGTTGGGAAAATTGGTAGGGTGGTGGGGTAATGAGTGAGGGGCATCGTCCTTAGGCTGGTGGCCGAGGCACCCTGAAAAATGGAGCGAGGATTAAAAGAGCGGGGGTTGTGGGCCCAATCTCAGACCTTCGAGGTCTGGATCTTCCCCATCGGTCGTCGGAGGGCGATCAGCGTTCTCTCCCTTGCGCTGCTCACGGCGCGCCAGTTTGTCTTGCCGCTTCATCTGTAGACTCCGTTCGCGGTTGCGCTTTGCTTGGGTCTGTTTCCCTGGTCTCATGATGCCTCCTCCTTGACGTGCAATTACACCACTTCTCAGAGCGGCAGGGACATCTCGTTGGTAGCCCTACTTCTTCCCTTTGGGCAACATTATTCCTTCATCGCTTGGCCCCATGCGGTGCATTTCCTACACGGTTTCTTGCCGGGTGGCTTCACGAGGCTGTTTACGACCTGGTTTCGCGAGAGCATTCTTGCCTTTGACTTGCGCGCCTGGGTCCGATCGCACAGCTTTTTCCAGTCCCGGGGTCGACATCATCACAGCTTGACGCCGGATCGTCTCCATTGAAACCAATGAGTGCTCTTCTGCTGGGTCCGTGAATCCCAATTGCTGCCAGCGGATTTTTGTCTTGTGTCTGACGCGCTGCTTTTTTTGTTTATTGCCACGCCAACTCATGGTGAACTTCATGATGTTCTCCTTCTGCAGGAACGCCCCTCTTCATCGGTGGCGATGATCAATACGTTCCCATCTCATGTCCATGTACGGGGAGCTGGTCCCGGCCAGATCAGATACGGAGGTTTCTTCATTCCATCCGCATTCCCTGGGTAGAGCCGTTGCGCATAGCCGTAGGCGCTTTCCTGCGCTTCAAGACAGGTTGAGGCTTCCATGTGATTTGATACCACTTGTAGATCCAATTGGCCTTTGTGCCCTGTGCTGGCCATATACAATTCGCAGGTGAAACTGCCCTCTTTAGAATGCTGAGTACTGACCAGCAACTGTGACCCATCGGAAAATGTGGCGATGGGGTCTGCGTTCATTGTACTCATGTGTGCTCCTTTGTCCGGTGCTGTTCGAGGGGCAGATGCCTGACCGAAACCGTCTCTGTTCTGCCCGGTTCGCTACCGTGGCAGATGGATTCTCTCAGGAAATCGCAGACACGAATGTCAAAGCCGGATCAGCCTGGTTCCCTGCACGACATCCTGTGCGTGGAGGCCATGGCCCGGAGGCGCAACGAGGGCTGGAGAACCGATCGCGCGGAAGATGCTCTCCCCAACGCGAAAGCGCGAGAGGTGGGAAAGTCACCGTGGCTCATACCTTGGTGCAGCCTAACATGTGGTCTGTGCCGAGTCAAATTGGATCGTTCGAGGATAAGGAGATCAGGACTTTTCTCGCAAAGGCTCAGTTGAATTGTGTGTTGGATAGGGCGTCTAAGGATGCTTCGAGTTCACGGTTGCCTGGCAGGATGGTCAAAAAGTCCGCCAGCTTTGTTCTCGTGGCGCTTGGAAGCTCGACGTACTGAATATAGAGTACGCCCCCTTTCACCTCCTCGCTTGCTGCGGCCGCGCTGGGCAGCCTTTTTGACCATCCTGCGGGCCGTTCTGGTGCCGTCCCTGATCTCCTAGAGTGCTGTGTTGCCCCTGTGCCAAAAGGG
>JACZVJ010000100.1 GCA_022572725.1 Nitrospinota bacterium
ATGGTTACATCCGGGCTCGGGCTTCCCGGCTCCGGGGGGGGCACATAGACTTGGAGCTTCCCACGGTTACCGGGACGGAGAATTTAATGATGGCTGCGTGCTTAGCAGACGGGGTCACCATTATCAACAATGCCGCCAAGGAGCCAGAAATCGTTGATTTGGCGATGTTTTTGGTGAAGCGTGGGGCGAGAATTTCTGGGGCTGGATCGGAAAGGATTACGGTTGAAGGGGTACGAAGCCTACATGGAACCGAACATACCGTCATGGCTGACCGCATAGAAACTGGCACCTATCTCATGGCGGGGGCCATAACAGGAGGAGATGTTCAGGTTGATTCATGTGTGCCAGAACATTTAAGGTCGGTGGTCTCCAAACTCCGCGAGTGTGGGGCATGTGTGTATGAGAATGGGAATTCCATTAGGCTCAAAGCTCCCCAACGGATTCGTGCCCTTGATGTTCAAACCGAACCGTACCCAGGATTTCCCACCGATTTGCAAGCCCAAATGATGGCCGTGTTGTGTAGGGCGGAAGGGACAAGTGTCCTTACCGAGACGGTGTTCGAAGGTCGGTTCCTTCATGTGCTGGAGCTTCAACGGATGGGTGCGTCCATAACCGTTGATGGGTCCCGTGCCATGGTGAAAGGGTTTGCAAAATTAACTGGGGCCCCTGTCATGGCCTCCGACCTTCGGGCCAGTGCAGGCTTGATCCTAGCCGGCCTAGCCGCCGTAGGGGAAACCCAAGTTTCTCGGATCTATCACTTAGAACGGGGGTATGAACGGATTGAGGACAAGCTGCAAAAGCTTGGGGCCTTAATCCAACGAGTACCGGCGTTGGCATGAGCGAGACGGTTACAGTTGCATTGTCGAAGGGGAAGCTCCTTGCTCCCACCCTTGCGCTGTTTCATCGGGCCGGGTACGGTGCTAAGGACCTGCCTTCGAACGACCGGCGCTTGGTCTTCGAGTTTCCCCAATTCGGGGTCACCTTCCTGATGGTTCGACCGAGCGACGTCCCCACGTATGTGGAATATGGAGCGGCAGATGTCGGAGTGGCGGGGAAAGATCTGCTCCTTGAGCAGAATCGGGACGTCTATGAACCGCTCGACCTCAGGATCGGGGCTTGCCGTATTGCGGTTGCAGCCTTGAAGGGTCGTGAATTTCCCAACCGTCTTTCCTCAAAGCTGCGGGTGGCCACGAAGTACCCCAATATCACGGAGCGGTTTTTTAATCAGCAGGGCATTCCGGTTGAAATCATTAAACTCTATGGTTCCATAGAGCTCGCTCCGGTTGTGGGTTTGGCGGAGCGGATTGTAGATTTGGTCTCGAGTGGACGGACTCTCAGAGCTAACAATTTGATTGAAACAGATGTGATCGCCTGGTCCTCCGCTCGTTTAATTGTGAACCGGGCCAGCCTTAAAATGAAGCATACGGTTGTCACCACCATGATTAATCGGCTTCGTGAGAGCCGGCCCCGAGCCTCTGTCTTGAGAGAACTGGAATGAAGATCGTGTCCACTCTGGATCGTGGGTTTCAGGCCATTTTTAGGCGCGTCTGCACCCGCTCTCTCCACCAAAATGGCCAGGTCGAAAGGAACGTGAGGTCGATCTTGCGGGCCGTAGAGCAGCATGGAGATGCGGCTGTGGTTCGGTATGCTAAAAAGTTTGATGGCGTTCGGTTGAAACCGTCTGACTTTCTGGTACGACCAGAAGAAATCAAACAGGCCCACGCGAAGATACGAAAAGAGGAAGGTGATGCCTTGCGCTTTGCCGCTCGCCGAATTCGTGGATTTCACGAGCGACAGCGTACGTCCACTTGGATTTACCAGGAACAAGGCGTTCGGCTTGGCCAGCTCATTACTCCCCTGGATGGGGTGGGTCTGTACGTCCCTGGGGGCAAGGCGCTCTACCCTTCGACGGTGTTGATGAATGCCATTCCCGCGAAGGTGGCTGGGGTGCCCCAGGTGATCATGTGTACCCCGACCTCGACGGGGGAGATCAATCCGTATCTCTTAGTGGCGGCGGACATTGCGGAAATCGATGAGATTTATCGAGTGGGGGGGGTCCAAGCCATAGGAGCTATGGCATTCGGCACAGGCACCATTCCGAGGACTGACAAAATTGTTGGTCCTGGCAATCTCTATGTTGCGATGGCTAAGCGGGTGGTCTTTGGAACCGTTGGTATCGATATGATTGCCGGTCCGAGTGAACTGCTTGTCATTGCCGATGAAACGGCAAACCCCTCTCATGTTGCGGCTGATCTCTTGTGTGAGGCGGAGCATGATGAGGAGGCGCGAGTCTACCTGGTGACCCCGTCATCTCCTTTGGCCAAGGCTGTGGATGGGGAAATCGAGAAGCAACTGGTCAAGCTCAGCCGGGAACGCATTGCTGCAAAGTCCATCCGACGTCACGCAGTGGCTTTCGTGGTTCCCAATATGGAGAAGGCCGTGGAGTTATCAAATGCGATCGCGCCTGAACACTTGGAAATTGTGGTGGATCGCGCCTTTGACTACCTTGGCCAAATCCGGAATGCCGGAGCGTTGTTTTTAGGGAAGTATACTCCTCCGGCTGTGGCTGATTATGTGGCCGGGCCTAATCATGTGCTGCCGACCAACGGGTCAGCGCGGTTTTTCTCAGCGCTTTCGGTGAGTGATTTTGTGAAGCGGACAAATATTGTGTCCTACGATAGGGAAGGACTCCGGGCGGTCAAGCCCTATGTCACCCGCTTGGCGAACATGGAAGGTCTTCAGGCCCACGCGAGGTCCATGGAAAGTCGAGCCCTATGAACATTTCCAAAGACTCTCGTTGGGCTGCCGTGGAACGGGCCACGAGCGAGACTTCCATTCGAGTGGAGTGGCGACTTGATGGGACCGGTGGGGGCCAAATCCAGACCACTCTCCCGTTTGTGGATCACATGTTGACTCTATTTGCCAAGCATGGGCTTTTCGATTTGACTGTGGAAGCCAAAGGGGACACTGAGATCGATGACCATCATACGGTGGAAGACATCGGGATTGTCTTAGGAGTCGCGCTGAAGGAGGCCCTTGGTGGAAAGGAGGGTATTACCCGCTTTGGGTGGGCGACCGTTCCGCTGGATGAGACATTGGTTCAGGTGGTGGTGGATCTGAGTGGACGTCCATTTCTTGTCTACAATGTGGAGTTGCCGCATCGCCAAATCAAGGGGTTTGATCTCGGCTTATTTGAAGATTTCTTTCAGGCCTTTGTGTACCAGGGAGCCTTGAATCTCCACGTGAATGTTCATTATGGACGAAATCCCCATCACATCATGGAAGCCGTGTTCAAGGCCTGGGCTAAGGCTTTGGATCAGGCCACCGGTAAGGATGACCGTCGATCTGGCATTCCCTCCACCAAAGGCTCCCTTTAAAAAAAGCACTTCCTTGGGCTTGAGCTTGTAAAGATTAAAACACCGCGGGGATTCAATGATCGCAATTATCGATTATGAAATGGGGAATCTTCGAAGCGTCCAGAAAGCCTTTGAAGCGGTCGGACATTCAGCGGTTGTGACCCGCGATCCTAAAGTGATTGATCGGGCGAGTCGTGTTGTGCTGCCGGGAGTTGGAGCTTTTGGTGATTGTATGGCAAACCTGAATCGATTTGGGCTCGTGGAACCCATCTGCCAGTCGATCGCCAGGGGAAAACCATTTTTGGGCATTTGCCTCGGTCTCCAGGTTTTGTTTACTGAAAGTGAAGAATTTGGCGTTCATCAAGGCTTGAATATTCTAGGTGGGAAAGTGAAAAAATTCCCTTGTCCCTCTCAGCAGTCGGCTTCTCTCAAGATTCCGCACATGGGATGGAATACCATTCACATTAAGACCCCTACACCCTTGTTGCAGGGGATTCAGTCCGATACTCACGTGTATTTTGTCCACTCCTATTATGTGGAGCCTTCTGATCCCACTGTGGTCTGCACAGAGACAAGGTATGGTATTTCCTTTGTGTCGAGTGTGTGGCGGGATAATATTTTTGCTGCTCAGTTTCATCCCGAGAAAAGTCAACGGGTGGGTCTGCAAATCCTTCGCAATTTTGGAGTATGGCATTGAGGCATCCCTGGACGCGTGATTGGATGGCGACGGGTGGTTGGGGACGGTCGTCTGTTCCCTTAACCTTAATTCTTCTGTTGGGATGTGGGTGTGTGCCGGATACCGTCCAGGTCAAAACGACTCCGTATTTTACACCTGATCAAGTTGGGACAGTGGCGTTGGTGCCCTTTGACGTACTGACCACTCCTCAAGGGGCCTCTTACCCTCCACGTAGTATAACACCCCCTGATGTGGGACCTTTTGCCATTAGGCGGTCTTTTGAAATAACACCCTCGCGGAGTCCAACACGTTTGGGCTCTGGTCTAGTAACCATTCCTCCTGGAGCCGCCGAAAAAATTACGGAAATGGTGTATGCCAAGTTACTTGCCCGTACGGGAATTCAAACGATTTCCCTGAGCAAAACAGCCCAGTCTGTAACCAACATGGAGTCGACCGGTCGGGAGATGCAAGCCAATGAGATGGCGCGGTGGCTTGGGAAATCCTTGTCTGCTGATGCGGCCCTGTTTGGTCTTGTCCGGGTATACAGGGAACGTGCTGGTAGCGAAATTGCGGCTACTCCCGCAGCCGTCGGGTTTGAAATGCAGCTGGTCCGTGCCGTGGATGGGGCAGTCCTTTGGGTTGGGAATTATTATGAAGAGCAAAAGCCCCTGACAGAGGATCTCCGCGGGTTTTTGGAGAGAAGAGGAAAGTTCGTGACGGCGGAAGAGTTAGCTCAGTCTGGCGTCAACCGGCTGATGCAGCGATTCCCTCTAGGGCTGGTTCGTGCTCCAGGTGCTGGCACCTAGCAGGATGTTGAAAAAGTCCGCCAGGGGCGTTCTCGTCGCTCGTAGGCCTCAACGTACTCTCTTGTACACCTCGGCCTCCTCGCTTCCTGCGTCCTTGCTGGACCTGGCTCCGCCGAAGCGAGACTTCGGCTTCGCGCAGGCGAGCGGGCCTTGTTGAACATCCTGCCTCGCATTTGATATGCAGGAATTTTTTGTTTCTAGGTCGCCCATTGGGGAAATGTTGAGTTTTTCAACATCCTGCTAGGGAATGTAGCATTCTCCTGCACCGCTGCCTTGATTGTAATTGAGAGAGAAGGTGCTCCCCGAAGGGGTACCTGCTTTGTAGGGGCTTCTGATGATTGTGATCCCTGCGATTGACCTTAAGGAAGGACGATGTGTCCGCCTTCGCCAGGGGGATATGGGGCAGGAGACGTTGTATTCTCACGATCCTGCGGCCATGGCCTCTCACTGGGAGCAATTGGGGGCCCAATGTCTTCATGTGGTTGATCTGAATGGAGCTATTGAGGGGAGGCCGGAAAATTATGATCAGATTGCGGCAATTGTAAAAACGATTTCCATTCCGGTGCAGGTGGGGGGTGGCATCCGGTCGGTTGAAACAGTCCGCAAGTTTCTCTCGCTCGGGGTGAGTAAGGTCATTTTAGGCACGGCCGCGTTAGAAGACCCCGACTTACTTGCCCAATCCTGTCAGGAATTCCCTGGGCGGGTCTTAGTGGGGATTGATGTGAAGCAGGGGAAAGTTGCCGTTCATGGCTGGACGAACCTCTCGTTTGCGTCTCCGGCTCAGGTGTTCCGGTCATTGACTCCATTTTCGATTTCCGGTGTGGTGTTTACTGAAATCAGCAGAGACGGAATGCTGGGTGGTCCGGACCTTGAAGCGTTGGGCGAGGCCGTTGCCTCTTCACCTTTTCCCCTCATCGCTTCGGGGGGGATTACCCGGGAGAGGGATATTCACGCGGTGAGAGAGCTGGGGCCGAAGATTATCGGGGTGATCATTGGAAAGGCCCTTTACGAAGGAACCTTGGATTTACCGGCTGCCGTGAGAGCGGCTGGGTCTGAGGTGCCTGAGAACCGGATTTGCTGACCAAACGGATTATTCCCTGCCTCGATGTCAAGGATGGTCGAGTTGTCAAAGGGGTGTCGTTTGTCAACCTTCGAGACGCGGGAGATCCGGTTGAAGTCGCTAAAATCTATGATGAGGGTGGAGGCGACGAATTATGTTTTCTGGACATTACAGCCTCCCATGAGAAACGAGGCACGTTACTTGACGTCGTATCCCGAACTGCGGAACAAGTCTTCATGCCGCTCACAGTCGGGGGCGGAATCACAACCCTGGAAGATATTCGTCGGTTGTTGAATGCTGGGGCGGATAAGGTGAGCATAAATACCGCTGCAGTCCAGGATCCGGGATTTGTGTCGGCCGCATCGAATCGATTTGGCACGCAATGTATCGTCGTCGCGATTGATGCCAAACGGGTGGGGCCAATGCTCTCGACCGGGGGGAAGCCCCGTTGGGAAATTTATACCCATGGTGGCAGAAAACCGGCGGGGATTGATGCGGTCCAATGGGCGGAACAAATGGAGGCCAATGGAGCGGGTGAGATTCTTCTCACCAGCATGGATCAGGATGGAACCAGGCATGGCTACGATTTAGAACTCACCGCGGCCGTGTCTGAAGCGGTTTCCATTCCGGTCATTGCTTCTGGAGGGGCAGGGACCTTGGACCACCTGTATGACGCCCTAGCGGTAGGGAAAGCGGATGCGGTCTTGGCAGCCTCGATATTCCACTATCAAACGCACAGCATTTCCGAGACGAAAACGTACCTTCACCAACGGGGTCTTCCCATCAGGTTGGTGAAGAATTAAGATGGATTGAATCCAATGACCGACCTAGGATCGCTCCGCGCTATTCAATTTGATGAACACGGGCTCGTGCCCGCCATTGTGCAGGACTGGCGGGATGGGACGGTGTTGATGGTGGGGTATATGAATCAGGCGGCATTGCGGGAAACGCTTCAAACTCAATTCGTGAATTTTTGGAGTCGTTCCCGAAATAAGCTCTGGCAAAAGGGTGAAACCTCAGGAAACGTGCTGATGCTGAAACGCCTCTATGTGGATTGTGATTTGGATGCCATTTTAGTGAAAGCGGAACCCATCGGTCCTACCTGCCATACCGGCAACCGGTCCTGCATCTTTACCGAAATTTCGGAACAAGGGGTTCCCATTGACCAAAAAACCGAGGAGGCTTATGGGGGGATCTTGGATCGGCTATACGAAATGACCTTGGAGAGGAAGCAGAAACCACGCCAAGATTCCTATGTTTCGTCCCTGCTGACCGATGGACTGGATCGTATCTTGAAAAAGGTGGCGGAGGAGGCGGCCGAGGTGGTGCTGGCCGCAAAAAATGACAATCGTGATGACATTATTCATGAAGTTGCCGACTTGGTGTTTCACACCGTTGTGATGCTTGGCCATTGTGAAGTCCCCCCCAAAGAGATTTATCAAGAATTGGGAAAACGGTTTGGTCAATCCGGCCTGAAACAGAAGAAGGATGGGGGAAGTGCCGGGTGAGTGATTGCATCTTTTGTCGAATTGTCGAGGGGACGATTGAAAGCAAAAAAGTTTATGAGGATGAACGGTGTCTGGCCTTTGATGATGCCAATCCCCAAGCTCCTGTTCATGCCCTCGTGATTCCAAAACGTCATGTTCCATCACTCAAAGATTTCCAAGACCATGACATTGAATGCCTTGGAACACTGCTCCAAATTTGCCGAACCGTTGCGAAGCTCAAAGGAATTTCCGAGTCGGGCTATCGAGTTGTGACCAATATAGGCGCGACGGCGGGCCAAACAGTTTTTCACGTCCATTTCCATGTGCTCGGAGGGCGCCGTTTCAGGTGGCCACCGGGGTAAACATTTGTTTTCTTCCGGCCCGTCGGGTTTGCTCTGGTGGGCTGGTGCAAACGCTACGGGCAATTCATTCTTGACGCCTGAACGAGCCGCGGGGGATTATTCAGTAGACTCACAGGGACTTGAAAAGGAACGCCGCTCTATTCTCCTCCCCTCGGATCATAATTTATTCAGGACCCCCGAGGCTTTCCTTGACATCATTTCAACAAAAACGGGAAACAGAGACTGTCTCGACGGGTAAGATAAAGGCCCCAAAAATTTCTTATTTAAGGAATTCCCTCTGAGGAGTGGTTGTGGCCCTAAGCAATTGAGCCACTCCCAGACTCAAGAGTCGTCGATGTTCTTTAAAGCTGATTTTTTTGCGATCATGTTCTTGTCTTAGAATCTCCAAGAAGAGTTGGTCTGGTTGTTGGAAGCCAATAGGTTCGACTCCAGACGGGATGGTCAGGTGGGTGACGCAATGGTGCTACCACCGTTTCCGACACATGGTATCAATAAAGCCGTTCAACCCATGCGGTTGACTTTAAATCTTTTTACTTGATATAGTCCAAAAAAATCCTTTTTTTACAATAACTTACAACGCTTTCCCTCCTACTCGACTAAATCCCAGGCCGCGGAGAGAAGAATTGGCGACCCTACGAGGCGGGGTTTCACCGGAGATCCTCCAACAAATTCGAGACGGGGTAGATTTTACGGAGGTTGTATCTCGGTATGTCACCCTGTCAAAAAAAGGCCAAAATTTTCTGGGGTTGTGTCCATTTCACGCCGAAAAGACTCCTTCCTTTTCAGTGAATCCGACTCGGCAAATGTTTTACTGTTTTGGCTGTGGTTTGGGAGGTGATGTATTCAATTTCCTCATGCGGCAAGAAGGGCTGGGGTTTCTTGAGGCTGTCAAGGAACTCGCCCGGCAAGCTGGGGTAACTCTTCCGCACTGGGGGGGTTCAGGCCGAGGTGATGCGGCCGCTGAGCTTCGAAAGAAGCTGGAAGAATTACATTCCTTAGCTCATTCCTGGTTTCAAAAAAATCTACACGGATCTCCTCTGGGAAAATCGGCCCGGGATTATTTAATTGAGCGAGGCATTCACTCCGAAAGCCTTTCGGAGTTTGGGCTTGGGTATGCCTTGCCGTCCTGGGATGGCCTCACTCGATACCTCTTGAAAAATGGTGCACAGCCGGACGAGCTTGGCAAATCAGGCTTAGTGGTGGCAAGAGACTCCAGCGATCGCGGTTCGTCGAGACGCGATGGATACTACGATCGCTTTCGTGGGCGTGTGATGGTGCCCATTGGTAACCTTCGGGGGCAAGTCATTGCTTTTGGCGGGCGGGCTCTCGATGACGAGGCCCCCAAGTATTTGAATTCCCCGGAGACCCTTCTGTTTAGCAAGGGACGCTCTTTGTTCGGCTTTGAGCGTGCGCGGGAGGCGGTTAGCCGTTTGAGTACCCTTATCCTTGTCGAAGGTTATTTTGACGTGATTGCGTTGCACCAGGCTGGAATGAAACACGTCGCTGGTACGTTGGGAACAGCCTTAACTAAGGACCAGGTTAACCTCGTCAGGCGGTTTACCACCACCGTGGTTCTCATCTTTGATGGGGATACCGCTGGTGTGGGGGCGTCGTTGCGTGCCTTGGATGTGTTTGTTAACAGCGGGCTCTCGGTTAAAGTCGTGACCTTGCCACCCGGTGAGGATCCAGATTCGTTTGTCAGGGCTCAGGGAACTGATGCGTTTCTCCGTCTCCAGGAAAAGGCCAACACCCTGTTGGATTTTGCGGTGGAGCAATGTTTGAAGCGAACCGTCAATGCAGCGGTCGAGGATCGTGCTCGGAGTGTGGATGACATTCTTCGAATCCTCATGAAGGCCAGTCACCCTATTGAAAGAGAAGAATACACTCGGCAGGTGGCTGAGAGGCTTGGGGTCCGGCAACAATTATTGGTCCAGCGATATCCATCCCTGACGGCCCAGAATCCTTCGCACAGCCGCCGGAGGGAGACGAAGCATTCCGAAGGACTAGGGGCTAAGGAGAAGAAGGAGACCCGTCAGGAACGAGACCTCGTTTCTCTGTTGTTGCAAGGTGAACTTGGAGCCGATCATATCCTGGCCCTGCGTGCCGAAGATTTTACCGTTCCCGCCTATCGGCGCCTGGTAGAAATGAGCCTCCGTCATGTAGGTGAGAACGGACGAGTCGTTCTTTCCGAGTTGTTTGTGGAGGCGATGGTTGATGAGGAATGTAGCCGAATGGCTGCCGAGTTGACCGTATCCACTCCGCATTACGACGATTGTCAGGACTACATTCGGGGATGCCTTGAGGCGTTGAAGCGAAAAAACCTGAGTTCTGCCCTTGATGATTTAATTGGCAGGCTGCGGGCAGCTGAGCGGGAGCACTGCTTAGAAGAGGTTGATCGCCTGAATTCCCAAATAGACAGCCTTCGTAGGCAAAAAGCCGGCTTTGCAATTTCGAGTTTTACACTACGGTAGGAGCCGCTATGCCCAAAAGTGGATCACCCAATAATGCCAAGTCCTTCACTTCTGTTAGAAAGGAGAAAGGGCCCTTGACCTATGAGGCAATGGACCCTTCCTTCCCCACTGAAACAGCTACCCCAGACCACCCGAATCCCCTATTGGCCGTCTTTGGTGAAGAAGAGACTGATGTGACTCCCGGTCCTGGGGGTGAGCACCACCCCCTCCCTCTACACGAAACCTCCGTCGCGGGGGAGGAGGTTAGCGAGAAAGACGAGGATCTTGACGAATCCCTGGAGGAAGTTGACAAGGAAATCGACCTCACCCCCGGCAATCTGACCCGCATCGATGATCCGGTTCGACTCTATTTGAAGGAAATGGGCAGTGTGTCCCTTCTGAGCCGAGAAGGGGAGATTGGGCTGGCCAAGCGGATTGAAGAGGGCAAGCAAGAGTTGGCCCTGGTAGTGGTTGGGGTGCCCATGACCTTGGACTACCTGGAGGGGCTGCGGGTGGCGCTGAAAAAGGGC